>DATBVZ010000477.1:0-2004 GCA_036515095.1 Cyclobacteriaceae bacterium
CGCGGTGTCAAAGCCAGAAGAGACTAATTGAATTTCCAGGTTCTTAGAAACCCCCTGACTTACAGGGGGTTTCTAACGCCTGCCCTTTTGGGTCACGCCACCATGGAATCTTTCCCAACACGGGATATGTACTAATCCCAAAAAATTCAGTAGGGGAATAACCCGCACCTCCTGTGATAGTCATTTCTTTGTGGGCGTGAAGGTACTTATCCTGCATCAGCATTTTAGGGTTCCGTGGCATGGCGGTGCAATCCGGTCGTATTACCTGGCAAGAGCCCTTGCGCGGGCCGGACACAAGGTGGTCGTATTGTCAGGACATAACGGAGACTACAGGCGAGAGGCCATCGATGGCATTGATGTTCATTGGCTGCCGGTGCGATACGACAATCGCTTTGCCTTTCCGGATCGCACCAGATCTTTTCTGCGTTATATCTATCTCGTGATCCGGCGTTCCCAATTGTACGCCGGAGCTGACATCTGTTATGCTATATCCGTACCGCTGACTACGGGACTTGCCGCACTATGGATCCGGAGAACGCACAGGATACCCTACATTTTCGAGGTCGGTGATCTATGGCCGGATGCCCCCATCGCCCTTGGATTCATAAAAAGCCAGTGGCTGAAGGGTTTTCTTTATGGATTGGAAAAAAAGATCTATAACAGGGCCCGCGCAATTGTGGCGCTGTCTCCTCCGATCAAATCAGCCATTGAAGGAAGGATCAACAATAAAACGGTTCACCTTATACCCAACATGTCGGATACCTGCTTCTATTATCCATCGGAAAGGGATTTGCAGGTGGAGCAGGAATTTCAGGTCCGGGGCAGGTTTGTGGTTACGTATGCGGGGGCTCTGGGGTATGCCAATGGCCTTGATTACCTGTTGCGGTGCGCCGGGGTGTGTCAGGCCGGGCAGCTTCCTGTTTCCTTCCTGATTTTTGGCGATGGCGCGGAGGGCGCGGGACTGCAACGAACCGCCATGCAACTGGGGCTTCGGAATATCGCATTCCTTCCCTTTCAGGATCGCGTGGGAGTACGGAAAATTTTCAGTATTACGGACGCTGTATTTGTTTGCTACCGGCCGGTCGCTATCCTGGAGACAGGATCACCCAATAAGTATTTCGATGGCCTTTCTGCCGGCAAGCTCATCGTGGTCAATTTTTCAGGGTGGATCAGGGAAGAGATTGAACGCGAATCGTGCGGCATATACGTTGACCCCAATAATGCCGGATCATTCGTTGATGGCATTAGGTCTTTTATGAATGACAAACCACTGCTGAAGCGGTATCAAAGCAATTCGCGCAGGCTGGCCGAACAGAAATACTCCAGAAATGAACTCAGCAAAAAATTTGTGGAAGTTATTTCAGGCAGCAGGCAAGGACACGTTCTGAGCACGTCCTAGAAATAGAAGCAAAGGGTATACCTGAGCGTTTAGTTACGAGACCCCCATTCACCCATTCGCTCATTCACTCATTCCTCCAACGTCCGCTCTACAATTTTACCTGTACTTCTATTCTTGAGTATCACCTTCTTCGCCCCATAGTGCGTGAGTTCCTCCTTGACGAGGTAGTGTTCTTCGTCGTACAACTCCATGTGGCTGTCCTTGTGCACGCCGGTTTTTCCGCGCCAGACTTCGAGCTTGACGGGTTCCCATTTTTTACTTTTGGCTGAAGCGAATGCGGCATCGAGAATGGCGTTCACGACATAGCCGTCGTAGAATGTTTCCCGGGGACTTGTGCCGGCTTCCAGGCAATGGAACATTTCGGCGAACATATGGTTATAACCCAGGTCGTTGACCTCATCGCCTACGGGGAAAAGCCATCCGCTGTTGCTCTCTGCCTTCTCTGCCACATACCCCTTTCCCTTTCCTGTAGTGAACATCTCGAAGCCGGTGCGCAAAAAGTTGTTGATCCATATGGTTCCTTCCGTGCCCATTACTTCATCGCGGAGGTCCATTCCTCCTCTGAACGTCCAGCTTACTTCAAACTGTCCGATGGCGCCGTTCTC
>DATBVZ010000478.1:0-4963 GCA_036515095.1 Cyclobacteriaceae bacterium
TGCTGATCGGCAGCATAGTGATGATGTTTGTTTCCGTACCGGTGCTGGATCCCATCCTTTCTGTGGCCATCGCAGGCTATATTCTTTTCAATGTATATAAGAGCCTCAGGCAGGCCACCTGGATCATTCTGCAGCGTATACCTGAAAATGTGGACATGGAAGCGATTGAAAAAATCATACGTTCCGTACCGGGTGTGGCTGGTGTCCATGACCTTCACACCTGGAGCATGGATGGACAATACAACATCATGACCGTTCACGTAGCAATTAGACCCACTTCGTTTGAACAGTCCAATCACCTCAAAAAGGAAATTCGCCAAAAACTCAGCACGATGAACATTCAGCACCTGACTGTTGAAACCGAATTGGAAGGCGATCCCTGCGCTTTCAAAGAATGCTGAGGTACACCTCGATCCAAAGGAATGAGCGAATGAGTGAATGGGTGGTGTGAAAACTATGAGGCTACGCCAGGCTACCTGGTTTCACTTAGCGTCAAGGTAGCCATTGCAGTGCTGCTGGTTGCCTGCTAATGCTACTGCTCCCTGAACCACACTTTATTTTTCCCCGAATCTTCAGCCGGTTCCAACCTGACACCCTACACGCGTGTCTAAATAAACACGACCTAAAAAACGGTGAAAATGACTCGCGCTATTCCTGCAATTTTACTTCTTGCTGCACTGGTCTCCCTGGGCTGTTCCAGAGATGCAGTGACGCCCTGTAATGACACACCTGAATCGCTGCAATCAAGAATAGTCCGGATCTCGTATGGTACTTCATTTGGGTGGTGTGTAGGCTATTGCAGGGCTGAGATAAATGCTGCAAACAACCAGGTTCAGTATGCCATGGACGGCTGGAGTACGGTAAAACCTGTCGTGTGCAGTAAAGAGATCACTTGCGAGGAATGGGCTTCAGTGACCGGCAATATCAACGTCGCAACTTTTTTCTCGCTGCCGGAAACCATCGGTTGCCCGGACTGTGCGGATGGGGGTGCCGAGTGGATCGAAATTGAAACCTCTGCTTCTACCCACAGGGTCACCTTCGAGTACGGCGTTGAGCCGCAGGAACTTTCCCCGTACGTCGATGAACTCCGGGATCTCATGCTGTCCTTTAAGGACTGCAATTAGACGGCTATGAAAAAACGCATCCTGTTGCCGGCGCTTTTTATTACCGGCTGATCCTCAACAGGACAGGTTGCGTCGGTCACAACCTGTCAGTTCTCTTCCTTACGTTCGCTGGGAGTCAGGCTTAGGATCCCTAAACTTGAACATTGAATCAATCCAACAGAGACCATGAACAGGGGCGGGCTTAGCCGGTCATTCCAGGATATCGAATTTGATGAACATACGAGGACCATGATCTTCAGGGAGTTGAATGCCCGTTTTGGTTTTCCCGTTAAGGAATGGAAAAAGCGGTTTTCGGAAGAGCTCGGAAAAAAACCCCGAAACCAGAGCGCCGAGGAGTACTTCATGCATTTCGGCAACACCTTCATCAACCCGGTATTGAACGAAATCCTGTGCCGCAACCGCCTCCACCCCACCTTTAATAAGTTTGTCGAATACGTAGTCCGCGGCCGGGGGGAATAAGGGGGTATATAGGTATATACTCCATATCCTATCCCCCCATCCTCCGCATCGCGAGATGCTTCACGCTGTATCCGATCACCAATCCGAATGCCGCGAAGCCGGCGATGATGTAGAAAATGTTTTCCCCGATCGCTTCCGTTCCGATGTTGAGGGCACGGCCGAGAAAATATCCGGTGGCGCTTACTACGGAAGCCCAGAGCAAACCGGCAGCAAGACTGTAGCCGAGAAATTGCAGCGGCCGGATTCCGCTCATACCGATGAGTAGCGGAATGATGACCCTGAACCCATAGAGGAACCGGTAGCTGAATAGGATTTGAACGCGATGGCTGGCAAAGAACCTCCTCACCGGATCCACCCGCGCATTCAGCTTAGGCCTTCTCTCGATAAAATACTTCCCGTTGAACCGGCCGATGAGGTAATACAGCCAGTCGCTGAGAAACGATCCCGCGAAACCGAAGAATACAGTGCCGGGCATATCAAACAAACCGGCATGGACCAGGGAAGAAGCCACCAGCAAAGCCGTCTCGCCCTCCAGAAAGGTACCTGCTGTCAGCGCCGCGTACCCGTAGTCGCTAAAAAATTGTTCCATCGGTAAGCGTGCTGCCGTTCACGCGTTGACCTTATCCTTCTGTATCTTCTTTCCCACTGCGTTCTTTTCCAGGTACTGGATTACTTTTTCGGCGATGTTTGATTTCGTCGCGCCCTCGATGCCTTCAAGTCCGGGGGATGAATTGACTTCAATGATCATCGGGCCCCTCATGGAGGGGAGCATGTCTACACCCGCAATTGCCAATCCCATTTTTTTGGCGGCAAGTATAGCTGCGTGCTTCTCCTGCCGGGAAAGCTTTACTACCGAGGCGGTGCCTCCCCGGTGGAGGTTGCTTCTGAACTCCCCTTCCCGGGCCTGCCTTTTCATAGCACCCACCACTTCGCCGTTAACCACCAGCACGCGGATGTCCGCGCCCTTCGCTTCCTTGATAAACTCCTGAACAATGATGCGTGTTTTCACGCCATGAAAGGCTTCAATAACAGACTTTGCCGCCTTTTTGTTTTCCGCCAGCACAACCCCCAGACCCTGCGTGCCCTCCAGGAGTTTTATCACTACCGGCGCACCCCCTACGGCCTCCACCACACCTTCCGTATCCCGTGAATAATCCATGAAAATAGTTTTCGGCATTCCCAGTCCGGCCCGTGACAATACCTGAAGGCAGCGCAGCTTGTCGCGCGACCGGATCAGCGCCTGCGATTCGATAGCGCTAAACACTTTCATCATCTCAAACTGACGTACCACCGCTGCACCGTAAAAGGTGACGGAAGCGCCAATACGCGGAATTACCGCATCAAAATAATCGAGCTTTCTGCCCTGATACAGAACCATGGGATTTTTCTTCTCAATGAACAATACGCATTTCATGTGATCTATGATCTCAACGCGATGTCCCCGCGCTTCCCCCGCCTCTTTCAGCCGCCTGGTTGAATACAACCGGGGATTGCGGGAGAGGATTGCTATGTTCATAATGTAAAGTGGTGTAAAAGTGAGTCGGTCTGATCAGGACTTCCGGAAAATTCTTTCCTGTCGCCTTTTCTCCCGGTACGATTGATTCTTCTTGCTGACATCAATAAGAAACCGATGACGCAGGATCTTTCTGCCGATCAGCACCGGAAACTTCAGCGATCCCCGGTTGCACAGTGAGAAAGTGGTAAGGATTTCCTCATCAAAGATTCTGATGGTCGTGTGAATGATGTAGCGCCGCTCAACTTCACCAAAAGAATTTCTTATATCACGTTCATCGAAACTGTCGAATACAAATTTCATTCCCGTAAATTCGGGATGCTCCTCATCCAACAGCACAAACCGCAACACGCCATTCTCTACAAGCGCCTGCTGGCAGTGCAGTGAACAGGAGTATGCCCCTGTGTCAATTTTTGCATGAACATTTGAAAGCCCCAGATCCGGAAGGTCCACGCGATCATATCTCCCCAGTGTGTTCATAGAGCAGTTGATTCACGCCGGTAATATGGAGAAAATAAAAAAACCTGAGAACTACCCGGCCGGTTTTTTTATTCCACCATAAAACGAAAAAAAACTAACCCTGTACCTTGAACGCAACGAAGGTATTTTCCCACTTCAGGCTCACCTTGTCTTTCTCTATTGCGATGGTAAAGGTTTCTACAAAAGACTTCGTTCCCGAGGAGGGCACGTTCACCCGCAACACATCGTTTTCCTTCTTGTAGCTGAAAGCGCCCCACTGCCTGCCATACTTTTGAAATATGATTGTCCACTCCTTTTCCCGGGGAATCGTAAAGAGCTCGTACTTTCCTGCCGGCAGCGGTTTACCCTCGATTTTTACGTCCTTATCCACAGTGAACGTTGTCGCCGCATTTGCTCCCGTTCTCCACACTTCGCCATAAACCTCATTCCCACCCAGCATTTTGCGGCCGCGTGCTGAGGGTCTGCAATACACGATCTCAATGTTGGCATCACCGATCCTGCCCGTTACTGTGGCCTCCGGACTCAAGGGCTTCTTGTTCTGGTTTTGGGCAAAACCCTCGAAGGCGAAACAAAATGCAAAAAGGACGAATGAGATGATCCGGATTTTCATAATTCGTGAATTTAGGATCCAACCATAATAGGAAATGTCTGGCAGCAATACAACCGTATAGGTCTGTCATAGCAGGTTGGCGAGTCGCAGGAACAGATAAAAATGCCCCGATATTTCACCAGGGCATTTTGCGGAATAGTAGTTAACTTACCTGTAAACTATACCTTAAATAAACGGAATCACCTGCATTAGGTTCCCCTAAAAAGCCAATATTTCCGCAAGCGGAAAAGCAAGGTTATCAGCGTCCGAACGGATTCAGCGCCGACATCGCCCGCTTCGCGCCGCCCATCTTGTTCATCGTCTTCATGAGCTTGCGCATATCGTTAAATTGTTTCAGTAACTGATTGACTTCCTGCACGGAAGTACCGCTTCCCTTGGCGATGCGATTCTTCCGGCTCCCGTTGATGATGTCGGGATTTTCACGTTCCTTCGGGGTCATTGAGCGGACGATGGCTTCAATGGGCTTGAATGAATTGTCATCGATGTCAACATCCTTCATTGCCTTCCCCATTCCGGGAATCATGCCCAACAGGTCCTTCATGTTTCCCATTTTTTTGACCTGCTCCAATTGAGAGAGGAAATCGTTAAAATCAAATTGGTTCTTGCGGATGCGGCTGTTAAGTCTTTTTGCCTCATCTTCATCGAATGCTTCCTGCGCCTTTTCCACCAGGGAGACCACATCCCCCATCCCCAGGATCCTGCTGGCCATCCGGTCCGGATAAAAGCGGTCTGTCGCGTCCATCTTTTCCCCCGTGCTGATGAACTTGATCGGCTTGT
>DATBVZ010000479.1:0-8858 GCA_036515095.1 Cyclobacteriaceae bacterium
TGTTATCCCGCTTCCCGGGTTTTACCGCGTTGTAGTCGTTGTAGAAGAGTAAGGCATTCGGGTCTGCTTCGTGCGCGTATTGAAATGCTTTGGCAATGAATTCCTCCCCGCCTATCTGATACCACTTCGAATTCCGGAGAAAATTACCGGGGTTGTCGTCGATGGCTTCGTTCACAACATCCCATGCATATACTTTTCCTTTGTACCGGGATACCACTGCGGTAATGTGTTCTTTTAGCCGGGCGAGCAGAACATCCTTTGTTACCTCTGCGCCATCATCGTCCGTGAACAGCCAACGCGGAGTTTGGTTGTGCCAGCACAGGGTATGCCCGCGCATCAGCAGCCCATTTTGTGTTGCAAAGTTTGCAATCTGATCGGCAGGTTCCCAGTTATAGCTGTCTTCCTCGGGATGTATGGGGCCCATCTTCATCATGTTCTCGGCGGTCAGGCTGCTGAACTGCTTCAGGATGAGGGCGGCCTCCGGCCCGGAGACATCCCGCGGAGAAATGGAAGCGCCCACGGGAAAGATCTCAGCGTAATAGTCTTTCAGTCCTTTTTCCTTGCCCTGGGTGTTATCTTGTGCTTGAATGCTGGTTCCGCAGATGATCAGGGATAACGACCATGCGATTAGCGGTTTCGTAAATGCAGCGATCATGGTGGTACTGTTTCGGTTAGGGAATCATGCACCCCGGAGATGCAGATCATTTCTTTTTTCGCAACGTTGATTCACGGATGATCAGGTTGGTCTTCAGTGTGATGGTTTCTGATGTAATAATGTCTTTGTGTTCCCTGTGCTTCAGGACCTGTCGCGCCGCAATCTTTCCCATGTCGACCGCCGGATGCGATACCGTGGATAGGGTAGGGTCAATGATCAGCGACACCGGGTCGTTGTTGAATCCCATGACAGCCAGCTTCTGCGGTATTTTAATGCCCCTGTTCTTGGCGCATTGAATTGCACTTACCGCGGACGTATCGTTGGCCGAAAATATGGCGTCGGGTGGATTCGGGAGACTGAGCAGCTGGTCCGCCATTCGGTATCCTTCCTCCGAATTCAGTACGTCGCCATTCAGGATCAGGCTTTCATCAATCTCCATATTATGCTGCCGTAAGGCAGCCAGGTACCCTTCTTCCCGATGCCTGTATATGCTCCTGTGCTGGGCGCCACCGAAATGTGCGATGCGTTTGCATCCCTGTTCGATCAGGTGGTTGGTGGCCATAAATCCTGCCGCGTAATTGTCAATGACGACCTTGTCGGAGTTTAGCTCTTCGCATACACGGTCAACGAACACAACGGGAATATCACTTTCGGCAAAGGTGTTGAAGTGGTTATACTTTTTGGTTTCCATGGCCAGCGACACGATGAGCCCGCCGATCCGGCTATTGTATAACGCCTTTGTATTGGCGATCTCATTTTCATAACTGTCGTGCGATTGGGATATGATAACGTTGCAGCCCGCCTTGCTCACCTCTTCTTCAATGCCACTTATCAGGGATGAAATGAAAGGCCGGTTGATCCAGGAAATCATCACGCCAATCGTGTTGGTCTTGTTCTTTCGCAGGCTTGCGGCAATATGGTTGGGGCGGTAGCCGCGTTCTCTGGCCAGCTTCTTCACGGTCTCGATCATTTCCTTGCCTATGCTGTAATGATCCTTCAGGGCACGCGAAACGGTGGACGGGGACACGTTGAGTTCACTGGCGATATCGTAAATCGTTATTTCTCTCTTTGGTTTCATGGCTCTGATAAGATGGGCGCTAAAGCTAACATACGTGTTCCTAAAGTAATAGTGCATTACGGGAGCCGTAATATTACCGGCAAGTCCCCGGAACCAGCCATCCGAATAAAAATATTACGCAACCGATTGTGTAAATATAATAATTCTACTACCTTAATACTTCATTTTGACGTCTTTTCCAAAAGCTATTGGTAAAACAACCAATTGCGTAAAAAACAGACACCCTAAACCAATCTCTATGAAAGAAACAATTCTACCAAGGCTTAAAAATCATGGGAAGTGTCGCCACCCTCGGTTTTTGATGATTAGTGCCCTTTTTTCCCTGGCGTCGATTACTGCATACGCTCAGTCGGTCGTTACCGGCAAAGTAACCGACGAGACCGGGGCCGGAATGCCGGGAGTTAACATTATAATAAAGAATACCACCACGGGCACCACATCGGATGTTAACGGGGACTATTCAATTAGTGTCGGTGATAATGAGCAGCTGCCGCTCGTATTTTCCTTTATTGGTTATGAGACGCACGAGGAGTTAATAGCAGGCCGCAGCGTTATCAATGTCGGTCTGGTACTGTCGGTGGAATCGCTGGCCGAAGTGGTGGTGGTGGGCTACGGAACACAAAAGAAAAGTGATGTCACAGGAGCTATTTCCTCTGTTGACAACCGGACCATTCGGGAAATACCAGCGCAGGATGTTTCAAATGCGCTTCAGGGCAGGGTGGCCGGTGTCGACATTCAAAGAACATCTTCCAAACCGGGAGGCGATTCACAGATTAGAATTCGGGGTAACCGCTCTCTTGGTTCTCCGGATGGTGATAACAATGATCCCTTGATTGTTTTGGATGGGATACCCTATCTGGGAAGTTTGACAAGTATCAACCAGGGTGATATTGAGTCGGTTGATATTTTGAAGGACGCTTCCGCTACCGCGATTTACGGATCCAGGGGTTCCAATGGAGTGATCATTATCACTACCAGAAAAGGTAAAGCGGGGCAATCGAGAGTTTCCTACAGTGGTTTTCACGGCATATCAACACCACTTGGTAAATATGATGTTTTCAACGGTGAAGAATTTGCAGCCTATGTTGAGGAAGCAGTTACTAATCCGCTTACGGCAGATGAAATGGAGTCTATCTCCCTGGGACGTGAGGTGGACTGGCAGGATCTTGTTTTTGGTAACGGGTATAAAAGCAATCACGAAGTGAGTTTTTCCGGGGGCTCGGAAAATACACAATACCTCGCATCCGGTAACTATTTCAAGGAGACCAATGCTATGCCCGGTCAGGCATTTACCCGTTATTCTTTACGTCTGAATCTTGATCATCAGGCAAGTGAAAGAATAAAAATAGGAATGAACACTTTTACTACCTATTCGCTGAGGGATGGGGAAGGAACAACTCCGGGTGGGTTATTATCATTTAGTCCATTGACGAAACCTTATACGGATGATGGTGAAGTAAATGAGAATTTTTATGCAGGGCATATAGATGAACCCTTTAATATAAATCCACTTGTTTATTTTGATGAAAGCGCCTGGGAAGAACAGAGGAAGAGGTTGACAAGCTTTACAAGCATGTATGGAGAAGTTGAGATCATAGAAGGGTTGAGATATCGGTTAAATGTTGGCCTGGATCTTAGTTTTGATAAACGAGGTCAATTCAGAGGCAGCCGGTTGAATGTGTCTGATGCAAACTCTGCATTTGTTGAAAACGCGCACAGTTGGAGTTATACGTTGGAAAATTTATTGCTGTTCGATAGAACCTTTGCAGAAAGGCATTCTATCAATTTCACGGGCTTGTTTAGTGTTCAGGAGAATGAATGGGCACGGCAGGTGTTTTTTACTTCCGATCTGGCTTCCGATCAGCTTCAGTACTATAACTTATCTTTAGGTGGTACTGTCCTCGCTGATAATCAACAAGGTGGTGATGACCAGCAATATACCAAATGGGGTCTGTTATCGTATATGGCACGTATCAATTACAACTATGACGAAAGATATATCCTGACATTAACCGCCAGAACGGATGGTTCTTCCCGGCTTGCCGAAGGAAACAAGTGGTTTACCTATCCGGCAGCCGCTTTGGCATGGAATATTCACAATGAATCCTTCATGCGTGGTGTGGATGCTTTCAGTAATCTTAGATTCAGAGCGGGTTGGGGAAGAACTTCTAACCAGGCCATATCACCTTACCAATCACTCGGACGTCTTAGTGACATTACATATAGTTATGGGCCTGATGGGGGTGAACTGGGATATTTTGCATCCAATCTGCCCAACCCGAATCTAACCTGGGAATTTACGTCTACCTATAACGTCGGTTTTGACTTTGGTTTACTTACAAACAGGATAAATGCTTCTGTTGAACTTTATAAGTCAGAAACCAGTGATATTCTGCAAAACAGGAGCCTGCCAATTATGTCGGGTGTATCAGGAACCTTCCAGCAAAATGTCGGGAAAACGGAAAATAAGGGTCTTGAATTAACCTTGAATGCTTTGGCTATCGAACCGCAACAAGCTGATGGTTTTCGATGGGAACTGGACTTGAACTTTACTACCTGGAGTGAAGAGATAGTTCAGCTATATGATACGCTAAAACAAGATATCAACAATGGCTGGTTTGTAGGCCACCCAATAGACGTGGTGTATGATTATAAGAAAACTGGCGTCTGGCAGCTTGGTGAGGAAGATGAAGCAACGGATTTTGATGGAGCTTTAGAACCAGGTGACATAAGGGTAGCTGACCTGAACGGAAACGGTGTGCGTGATGAGGGTGACCGATCTGTTTTGGGCGCTTTAAAACCCGACTGGATGGGCGGTTTGACCAGCCGATGGTCATACAAGGGAGTTGATTTGTCGGTTGTATTGTTTGCTCGCGCAGGAGGTTTGGTGGTCAGCCGGATTCACCAGGATGCCTCTCTTGAAGGCCGAAGAAATCAAGTCGAAGTTGACTACTGGTCGCCGGAAAACCCTACCAATGCATATCCAAAAACAGGAGATCAATTCCCACAATTCAGGTCTACGATGGGCTATTTTGACGGAACCTATATGAAGATAAGGACCATCAGTCTCGGATACAGACTTCCTGTCTCAATACTTGATAGAGTAGGAATAAATTCAGCTCGTGTGTATTTCACAGCAGAGAATCCGTTCAAAGCATTCTTTTCTGATTTGGTAGATGCGGGTATAGTAGACCCGGAATCAAATGCTAGAGGAGCTACGGAAACTCCGGGGTATGGACAGCGGTTGAGTGTAAATTATGACTCACCTCTCATGAAATCATTTATTTTCGGTCTTAACTTTGATTTCTAGACAATAATGAGAAGAAATATGAAAAAGATATTTAATAGATATATGAAGTCAATCGTACTTCTGATCGTCCTCTTTAACGGATGTACAGACGTATTGAATGAACAGCCCAGGACGGTTCTGACTCCCGAGTTTTTTGAAACAGGTCAGGGGTTAAGGGCTGGTTTAACGGCTGCATATGCCCATTTTCGCCGGTATTATGCTACGGAAGGTGGAATGAATATGACCGTTTACGGTACGGATGAATACAGTCAGGCTCAACAAGTTAATAATCCGCCGTTTGCAATTTATAGTGGGATTACTCCCGATGTTGGTGAAATGGGGTCAGCATGGAACAACGCCTACCCGGCAATTAATACCTGCAACGGAATTATTGAAATTGGTGCTGGGGCAACGGATCTGCCTGAAGAAGAAAAGCTGCAGTTGATCGCGGAAGCAAAATTTGTAAGGGCCAACTGGTATTTTATTTTGGTGAGAACCTTTGGAGGTGCAACATTAGACCTTGGTGCAGGACCTTTGGCATTTAATACGGTCCCTACAAGTGATTTGTCAAGAGCTACGGAGGATGAAGTATATGCTGCTATCATACAGGACCTGGAAGATGCAGTAGATAATCTTCCGGATAGAAGACCTGATCCGGGACATGCCTGGAAGGCCTCGGCATTACATCTGTTGGCTAAAGTCTATTTAGCCAGAGGGTGGAAGGATAATAATACTGCCGATTTTCAGGCGGCATACGATAATGCCATGGAATTGATCAATAACCGGGGACAGTATGAGGTTGGCCTGGAAAGTAGCTATGCCGATGTTCATTTAGAAGGTAATGAATGGGGTGAAGAGGTATTGTGGACAATAGAGTGGAATGGGCAGCAGCAATATAATAATGTCACCGATCATGGAAACCAGCATAACAATGGTAGTTTGTTTTATTTCAGAGAATTTTATGTTCAGGATGTACCGGGTATGGTCAGGGATGTTCAGAACGGCAGGCCATGGATACGGTACAGCCCCACAGCCTGGATGATCGATGTGGCGTTTGCCGATAAGGTAAATGATGAACGCTACGACGCATCATTCCAAACCGTATGGTATGTCAACAGTGAGACCACAAATCCGCCACCCGTCCGTTCTTTGGGTGATACAGCCCAATGGCATGCCCCATTGCATGTGGAGCAATCATTTGCTTCTGTGGCTGAAGCGCAGGCATGGGCGGCTAATAAAGGGTATGTAATTTCATTTCCAAATATTGGAACAGCTACTTCGTATCAAGGTTTAGGAAGAAATTATCAGAATAAACACTTTCCAAGTTTAAGTAAATTTGACAATGTTAATCGTCCCGTAGCAGGTACGGAAACTGATCCTAATATTGCCTCCACGAGACCCTTTATTGTTTACCGGTTTGCAGAAACGTTTTTAGTAGCTGCTGAGGCTGCAATCAAAATCGGGAATGGACAAGAGGTTGGTCTGATCAATGAAGTTCGGGGGAGAGCCGGCGCCCTGCCAATTACTGCGGGCGACCTGGTAGGAGCTCATGGGGATGAAATCGATTTTATCCTGGATGAGCGTACAAGAGAGCTGGCCGGTGAACAAATGCGTTGGTTTGACTTAAAGCGCACAGGAAGACTCCTTGAAAGGGTTAGTTCTAACGCCTCAGTAGGCACAGGAGCCCCTGCTGTATATAATCGACAATACAATGATGGTGCTTCGGCGGCAGGACAAAGTGCGCCAACACCTCAACCCTTCCATCTATTGAGGCCTATACCTCAAAATTCGATGGATGCTGTTACTGGAGATTATGGCCAAAATCCTGGTTATCTCGAGTAACTAATAGAAAGACAAATTATATTCTTAATAAACAAGGCCGCTCACTGAGTGGCCTTTTTATCTTAAACTTCGGTCTTGAGAATAGCTTCCCATGAAAATGAGCTCTGCTTTTAAAATAGGATCTTAAGAAAAAAATCATCATTCCCCGGGTCCGAAGCCCGCTTGATGATCGATGCTTCCGATGTGGATATTGACTTTATCCTGGATGAAAGGAGCCGGGAACTCGCCGGCGAACAGATGCGCTGGTTCGACCTCAAGCGCACCGATAAGCTGATTGAAAGGTCAGCGGCAGCGGTGAACCCGCCGTCTATAACATGCAATGGAACAACGGGGCGCCGGTTGCCGGAGCGACTGCTCCTGGTCCGCAACCCTACCATTTGTTGCGCCCCGATTCCTCAGAATCAGCTGGACAGGGTCACCTCGTCAGGATCGGAAAGCTATCCGCAGAACCCCGGCTATAACTAAATGAAATCACCGGAACCCGTACATGCTAATTGACATACTTGTTTAGGGTTAGGCGCCGCAGAAATGCGGCGTCTTTTTTATTGTTTTCTAGTAGCTTATTCGTTATTCAGACGGTCGCAGCAACAATGGGAAAGCTTCAACGAAAAATGGCTTGCAATGTTACCGGTTAGCGAAAAGAAACCAACATAATGAATAAGGTGAAGGCATTTATTTGGTCCCCACCGGATTACTTCGTGAAAAAAATACCTGTTGTTCCGTAATCGCTATCGTTTGCGAATGCTGTTTTTCGGACGCACGTCCGGTTGTTGCGTATTTATTTACAACAGAAAGTGAAACCCGCAACAGGCAATTACGTTTGTCTTCTATGCAATCGTTATTGTTTGAAATAACATTGCTTTCCTTACAACGGGAAAACCTTCGCCTGCCTAAGCCCGTAAATTGTAACAATCAACTATTTCAAACTTAACATGATGAAAACAAAATCAATTGTAGTAGCAGCACTCTTTGTGCTTAGTGCAGTAGTATCAGCGTTTGCCAACAAACCGGGCGAAGAGTACGGGTTAGCAATTATTCCTGTGAAGGAGTCTGAGGTCTTTAAGATTGTCTATGAAGGAAAGAACGCAGGGAAGGTTAAACTGAATATCTACAACGACAAATCAGATCGTATCTTTTCACACTCCATGGGCGCAAAAGGATTTATTCAGCCGTTGAATTTTAGCGGACTCGAAGCAGGAGAGTATACTGTCGAGATAGTCAACGGAACTTCCCGGGAAACCAGGACGATTAATTTCAAGCCGAGACAACTCTCCAGCAGCTACGTGCATATCACGCAACTCAACAGTGAAGGCAAGTTCCTGGTGTCAGTGGCCAGGAACAAAGTTGCTGATGAAAGCATTACGCTGAATATCTTTCAGGACGACAAGCTGATCTACAACGAAAGCAACAAGCTGGTTGACGACTTCGCAAAGGTCTATGCAGTGAAGTCGAGTGGACCGGTCACCATCGCAGTAACCGACAAGAACGGAAAGGTTACGAGCAAAAGCTTTTAAGAACGCGTCCCTTATGAAACAGAAACCCGGGCCCATGGCCCGGGTTTTCTTGTTCTTAGCCTTCAATGTTGCCGCCGGGCGGCAATTGGGTCGGCAGGACACGGATACAAACAATTTTCTATATTGATCCCTCAATCCCGGAAGAATATGAAGAATGTCTGCCTGACCCTCCTGTCCATCTCCCTCCTCACGTGCAATGCACAGGATTTTGAGAAATCCGTTTTCCAAAGTGTGGATCATACGCAGGAGAACCTGTTTTCCACGAACATCGAAGGTCCTGCTTTCGATAAAAATGGGAACCTCTATGTTGTCAACTACCAGCGGGATGGTACCATAGGGTGCGTAAAGGACGATGGAACGGCGGAATTGTTTGTGACATTGCCGGAAGGCAGCATTGCCAACAGCATTCAGTTTGATCGTAAGGGCAACATGTACCTCGCTGATTTCAAGGGCCACAATGTCCTGAAGGTGAACATGAAA
>DATBVZ010000480.1:0-9142 GCA_036515095.1 Cyclobacteriaceae bacterium
GTTTCGCAACCGGGCATGAGCGGCCAGTGCTACCTTTCTTCGCAGTGCGATGATCTCCGCGTCGGTATCGATAAGACGGGTCAGCTTTTCAATTTCCGTCTGGTATCGTGCCAACTCGATGTTTGTATTCAGATCGAATACTTCACGCTGGTTATCGATGATCTGCTTGCTGATCAGTAAGGCTTGCTGCTGATGGCGAATCAGGTTCCAATCCAGTATCTTCCAGCTTAGCCTGATCCCGCCCATAAAGAAGGGCTGAAAGGTGTTGTCCAGCAGATTCAACCCGGGGTTTCCATAGCCGCCCTGCGCGAACAATCCAAGCCTGGGGGCATTGGATTTACCCATCAATTCGGACGAGGCCTCAACCTGTTGTTGCTGAAGCTGGAAAAGACTTAGTTCCGGCCGCGACAACGGTGCAGAGAAATTGACTTCCGGCTCCGGTTGGCGGAGTGTGGCGTCGTTATCCAACGGTATGCCAATAAGATCGGACAGAATGGCAAGCGCCGCTTCCTTGTCGGCCTCGTTTTCATACTGTTGTTGACGGATCTGCAGCATCTCGGCATAGATCACATCCTCGGAAGACGGAACCACCGTTCCATTTCGTATGGCTGACCGGACTTCGTTCAGGCGGGCGGAAAGGTTTTCTTCAGTCAGGGTGAGCAGTTTGTTCTTCTCCTGCAACAGGAGGATGCTGAAGTACCATTGGTTAACGTTGACCTTTAGCTGGTGCAGCGACACCGCTATCTGTTCGCGGCTGGCCTGGTTGTCCAGTTCCTCCACCCGAATGGAATTCCGCACAGCGCCCCCGTCGTAAAGCAACTGGTTGACGTCGATGGTTGCCCTGTACTGATCCTTGTTGGGTATGGGAATATCGTTGCCTGGCGCGGCAAGCGGAACGTGAGGTACGTCCGATTGGTACGTTGCCTGCGCGCTCAGGCTTACCTGCGGAAGAAAGTTTTTTTGAATGGCCTTTTTGGTGAGCTCGTAATTCTGAGTGATCAGTGTTTTCTGTTTCGCCAAGGGATAGTTTTGATCCAGGAGCAGGTAGCACTCCGGGAGGCTGATGGTGTCCTGGGCGTGGAGCGATGCCTGCGCGCCCAACAGAGCAGCAAGGAGCAAGCCTGTTATCCGGTATCTGCGGGCGTGATTCTTACGTTCGGATTCATGATTTGCATATGGTCGTCGTATGGTGATGCCCATTGTATTCATAAGCATTTTCATGGTCTTGGTTTTATAGCGTTGATGACAAATTCAGGCACGTATTTCCTCCGCTCCTCCATAAGCCGATTGAATTGTTCGCTGGTTACACCGGTAACCCCTTTGATCATTTCAGCGGCAATGAACGGGAAGACGCATAGCCCCAGCAGGCTGATGACCAATTGCAGGGGGTTGACCGCTATAATGTTTCCCGCTTCGGCTTCCTTCCGGATCTGCACCAGGAGTTTTTCGGGATTGGGGCGTATTTCCGAAGTGAGGTAATCGTTGGCAAAATTTGGGTTGTTGTTGATCTCCTGGATAATAAAGCCGGGCAGGTATGGATTTTGCATCAGCAGGATGGTATAGCGGTCGGCGAAAGTCCGGATCTTTTGAAACAGGGGCAGGTCGGCATCGAAGATCTCATTGATCTGAGGGATTACGGTGGCCAGGGCCGCGGCAAAGACTGCTTTGAACAACTGGTCCTTGCTTCTGAAATAGTAATGAAGCAGCGCTTTGTTGATTCCCGCCTCATCGGCGATCTGTTGCATTCGTGCTCCGGCGAGTCCGCGCTCATGGAAAACCCGTTTGGCAGCCTCCAGGATGGTTTTTTCAGTACTTTTGTCAACTTTAACCATTTGATTTAACTATTTGGTTAACAAACGTAGAAAAAAAACTCAGGTTGTCAAAAGCGCCGGTAATTTTTCAGGATTCCGCAGGGGATTTTCGCCAAGTACGAAGCGATAGAACATAAAAAAAGCCCCGCGTTAGCAGGGCTTTTGGCAAACTAAATGAGTTAGATATGTCAACTACGATAGTTTAACATTTACGGCATTTAATCCCTTTTTGCCTTCTTTCACTTCGAAGGTTACTTCGTCATTTTCCTTAATCGGGCTGATAAGGCCGGAAGCGTGCACAAAATACTCTTTTCCGGTTTGGTCGTCTTTAATAAATCCGAATCCTTTGGATTCATTGAAGAATTTTACTGTTCCTGTGTTCATTAAATTTTGATCGTGTTAATAATAATTGGTAAAGGTATGATGAATAACCAAACAGACTACAAAAATGCTGATATAAAGTTGAAAAAGCAGTCTTTTTACCCTGGAATTCGATGAATACATGTCTTTTCTTTATGACGCGCCCTGCAGTCTTGACCGTTTTGGTACAGACAGCACCAACGTTGATTGGTTCAGTCTTTTCTTCGTAATACCCGGGACTCCATTGTTTATGACCTTCAGGACTACAAATGGTCATGCCCTGAAACCGGGCCGTTAAGGCTGGGGTCCCATCAATTTTTTTGACAGTAGCTTGTAACCTTCCTCTGCAGACGCCAAAGTTACATAAGTAAACTATGTATTGATCATTTATGCATTCTTCCGGGCTCCTCAAAGGCACACCTACAACCCACCACCTACTCATTCCTCAGGCTATCCGCCGGACTCTGGATGGCGGCGTTGAACGAACGGTAGCCTACCGTAAGGCACGCTATGAGCAGGGAACCAGACAGCGTAAAGAGAAACACGCCGATACCTGGTTTAACCCTTTCGGGTAATTCCATCAGCATTGCTATACCTAAAAAGTGGGACAGTGGCGCTGCCAAAACAAATGCGACAATTATCAGCACTGCAGACTCACGGGTAAACAAGGTCATGATATTTGTCACCGTAGCTCCCAGTACTTTGCGAATGCCAATTTCTTTTGTCCGTTGCACAGCCATGAATGATACCAATCCGTACAAGCCCAGGCAACCGATAAAAATTGCCATAAATGCTGCGCTGCCCAGAAACGTAAAAATGAAACTAAAGGAACCGTACCGTCGATCCAGGACATCATCCATGAATTTGAAATGACACAAGTATTCAGGATAGACTGTTTTCCAGGCATCCTCGATGTCTGCCAATGTCCGGGGCACATCATCCGCGACGATGTTCATTGCAATACCCACGAATTTCTCTGGATTGTACTGGAAGGTCACCGGATCAATCCTGCTGCTCATGGATTGCGTATAAAAATCCTGGAACACCCCACGGATCCTTACCTCTTGATCACTGAGTGTATATATTGCTCCAATTGATGCCTCCGGGCTTTCTATGCCCAACGCCTGCACGAGGGCTTCATTGACGAGCACCTCTGATGATGCTTCCCCGTTATTGCCGGAAAAATTACTTCCGGCAACAAGGGTGATATTAAATGTGGTCAGATATTCATCGTCCACATAGTTTATAAGACCCAGTTGCTTGTTTGCCTCTCCCGCTTCGCCATAAAATTCAACCCTGTCACTGCCTTCAGGAGGCCCGTAAGAAAAAGTATGGCTGATGATTGCCGGAATTTGCCGCAACTCCTTATCCAGCCGGTCGTACTGCCCTTCAGCATTACCCCTCAGATGGGGAAACATCACAATTGCCTCCGGGTTATAGCCGATAGGACGATCTCTGAATTGATTGATCTGATGAATCATTATAAAGGTGACCAGGATCAATATCTGTGCCCCCGTGAATTGCAGTATTACGAGTCCTCTGCGGAGTGAAAGTCCCCTGGCGCTCCCGGCCTGTTTCTGGGCTTTCAATGCCAGCACAGGCCGGTATCCGGACAACACAAAGGCAGGGTAAAAGCCGGCCAGCAGGGTGATGAGTAGTACAATCCCTGCAATAAAGAGGATCGTAGAGGGTTCACCGAGGAAATCAAACCGCAGATAATTCCCTCCGTATTGGGCGTTTAGCAGGGACATGCCAATTCGTGCCAGAAGCAAACCGGTCAGTACCGCCAGGAGTGTGGTAACAAAGCCCTCGCTCAGGTACTGAATGATCAATTGAAACCGGCTGCTTCCCATCGTTTTTCTTATACCAACTTCACGTGCCCTGGTCAGTGATTGTGCGGTTGCCAGATTTACGAAGTTGATACAGGCAATAAAGGCGATCATCCCTGCTACGATAGATAGTATCACCATTAGAGGCACCGGAAAATCATAAGTGTAACTGCTGTAATCGTAGTTGCGATCGTGATTGTCGTTTAGCGCCATCAAAAAGAAATGCGTGTCCGATGCAGCCTCCTGGTCAAGGTATTTTTGTATGATCTTTTCCAACTGAGGATACACATGATCCCGGTTGGTATTCTTTCCAAATACCACATAGGTTGCTCCAGACTCAACGGTTTTCCAGTTGTCGACACTTTGCGGATGAAATTCTCCCAAAGTAGGGTATGAGATCAGAATGCTGTATGGATGATCCGTGTTGGTGGGCGGGGCATGAACAATTCCCGTAACCGTCAAAGTTGTTTTATTTTCCAGCAGAAAAGTACTGCCCAACGCCTTTTCGGTGCCTCCCAGGAATTTCTCAGCGAACGCATCGGTGACTACAACCGTGTTCGGATCGGTTAACGCCTTCGCCTGGTTGCCGGCCATCCACCTGACGTCAAACACATCGAAGTACTCCTGATCGGCAAAGAAGGCGTACTTGTCCTCGAATACTTCAGTTCCCCTGTTGATCTGGTACACTTGCAGGCAATAGACTCCGGTAACTGCTTCCAGGCCTGTCACTTCCCTTCGTACCGCTTCTGCAAGCGGGCTATAGTTACACCCATCCAGGCGCAATCCGTCAGGTGTTTTTTGATTAAGATTAACGCGATAGATCCGTTCCGCCTTGCTGTGGTGATCATCGAACGATGTCTCATACCTCACGATCACAAAAATGATCATGCAACAGGCGATGCCCAGGGCAAGTCCTGCCACATTGATCGCAGTATATGCCCTATTTTTATTGCAATTTCTGAGAGCGGCGGTGATGAAACTCTTGATCATAGGGGTGGGGAATAGTCAGGGTTGGAACCATTGTTGACCTTAATCGCGGCAGAAAAGCCAATCTAAGAAATAGTGCATGCATTAACCAATGCAGATTTCCGGACTCCCGACAAAATGCTTTCAGCCGAATGTCCTCACGTCGCTTAAGGAACGGCTCAGGCCGGCTTGCCGGTCCGGAATCCTGCAGGTAAAAAAACTAAGGATAATAGATCAGGTTTTGCCAATTTAGCGCTTCCATCGAACGGTTACGTACTATGAAGCTGGAGCGAATTGATAAACTGCTTAAGCCCTTCCACAATTTCATTCAGGTGGAATCGTCGTCTGGTGTGGTGCTGCTCATCTGCACCGTAGTGGCCATGATTCTTTCAAATTCACCGTTACGTGAGGCCTACCATAATTTGTGGGAGTATGAATTTTCCTTAGGAATTGCCGGATTTTCGGTCTCCAAATCGTTACACTACTGGATTAACGATGGCCTTATGGCTATGTTCTTTTTTGTTGTTGGCCTCGAGCTGAAACGCGAAATCATGGGAGGCGAATTGTCCTCTCTCCGGAAAGCCATCCTTCCCCTGGGTGCTGCGCTGGGAGGCATGGCGGTGCCAGCGATCATTTATATCAGTTTCAATACCAATTTGTCAACCATGGCCGGCTGGGGGATCCCGATGGCAACCGACATCGCTTTTGCGTTGGCAATCTTGTCGTTGGTAGGTAAAGGCGTACCCTATGCGGCGAAGATCTTTTTAACAACGTTGGCCATTGCCGACGATCTTGGTGCGGTTTTGGTTATCGCCATAAATTATTCATCCAACATTTCGCTGAGTAATCTCGTCACCGGTGCAGTGTTTATGGCTATTCTGCTAACAGCGAATTACCTGGGTATACGCAGCACTTTATTTTATGGGTTGGTGGGCATCGGTGGGCTATGGCTGGCATTTCTTATGTCCGGTGTCCACGCTACCGTTGCCGGCGTGCTGGCAGCATTGGCGATACCTGCCCGGACCAAAATCGATGAGGCCGGCTTTTCACAACGATTAAGGACGTATGTAAATGAGTTTGACAGCATTGTTCCCAATGACCTTACATTGCTCGAACCAGGACAATTGCACGTAGTAGAGAAGATCAGGAACCTGGCCCGTGCCGCAGATACACCACTCCAGCGATTGGAATATATTCTTCATCCGGTAGCATTGTTTTTCGTGATGCCCGTATTCGCCCTGGCTAATGCAGGAGTCTCATTTGATGGGATTTCCAGACAGGACCTCGTTACACCGGTAAGCGCCGGTGTATTTTTCGGATTGCTGGCTGGCAAATTTTCGGGAATAGTCGGAATATGCTGGATCTTCATTAAGCTGAAGTGGGCAACGTTGCCCGATGAAATGACCTTTAAAAGTATTTATGGTCTGGGACTCCTGGGCGGCATTGGGTTTACGATGTCATTGTTCATTACCAACCTCGCCTTCCAGTTATCACACGACGTGATTTTACAGGCGAAACTGGGAATATTAGCGGCTTCACTTTTGGCTGGATTGCTTGGCTTGCTGATCCTGCGCAGGACAGTGAAAAAAGTTTGAAGGGTTCCCGCCTGAGCTTGTCGAAGGCTGGTGCCTGAGCTTGTCGAAGGCCTGCTATCGCTCCGCGTACGCACTCACTGTCTCGATCGTACCATCCGGCTGGTGCGTAAGCTCGGTTACTTTCACGCTCCTCAGGTGCGTCTTACCTCCTGACAACATGCTGTCATGATAGAACAGGTACCACTTGTCCTGAAATTCGACAATGGAATGATGATTGGTCCAGCCGACTACCGGATTCAGTATCACGCCCTGGTAAGTAAAGGGGCCATATGGACTGTCACCGGTAGCATAGCAAATAAAATGGGTATCACCGGTGGAGTAGGAAAAATAGTACCTGCCGTTGTATTTGTGCATCCACGATGCTTCGAAGAATCGCCTGTCGTGATCACCACCTGCAATTGGTTTGCCTGCTGCATCTACGATGCTGATCGCTCTTACCGGCCCGGCAAAACTCAGCATATCATTGCTCAGTGTGGCTACCCGGGGACCTATGGCCGGTGCCTCATCTTTTTGTAAGTCGGTCTTCGAACCATCAGGGCCATCGTACTCTCCCGTGCTCCACCGTTGCAATTGTCCGCCCCAGATGCCACCGAAATACATATAGAATTTTCCGTCGTCATCTTTGAAGACTGCGGGATCGATGCTATAGCTACCCCGGATGGGTTCTGGTTCTGCCTTGAACGGGCCGGACGGGGATGTGCCCGTCGCGACGCCAATGCGAAACACATCCCGTTTGTCCTTTGCAGGGAAATACAAGTAGTATTTACCATTGTGGTAAGCTGCATCAGGTGCCCACAATTGCCGTCCTGCCCAGGGAATGTCTTTGATATCAAGCGCGATGCCGTGATCAGTAGCCTCTCCGGGGATACGGTTCATAGAAAGAACATGATAATCGCGCATATCAAAATGATCTCCCATGTCATTCTCCGGCGTTCCCGCGTCTATGTCGTGCGAAGGGTAGATGTAAATCCTGCCCTCAAACACGTGAGCTGATGGGTCGGCCGTATAAATATGGCTCACCAACGGCTTCGCTATTGACTGGGGTTGCAGGTCTGTTGAATCATTTGACGGTGACGCCTCAGCTTCATTGGTTTCCGCATTATCCTGGGCGGCCTTTCCGCATCCCGAAAGGACGAAAGAGGCAAGTATCCCGGCGAAAAGAAACAATTTGTTTTTTGTGGAACGGGTCATGGTCAGGTTTTTGGTAATGCGACCAAAATATAAAAAAACATTGACACTGTTTTCTGCGATCCACGTTGTTGCGTAGATATTTCATTTACCGCCTCAGCCGGGGCTTACGGCAAGCGGATAGCAAAACATTTGAGCTGCGTGGGCAAAAGAATACTTTTTTGGTGTAAATTATCCTGCTTAGCAGACACCATAATACGTATTCTTTATGTACTACAAAGTTTGTTGCCTTGCCTTGTGTTTTTTCCTGGGTTGTTCGTTACAGACCCTCCGGGCGCAAACCTCCGCATGGCAAATTGCAGGAGATAAGATCACCACTCCCTGGTCGGAACAAGTGGACGCCTCAAAAACACCGCTGCCTGAGTATCCTCGTCCGCAAATGGTGCGTGAGAATTGGCTAAACCTCAATGGACTTTGGGATTATGCCATACAGCCGAAAGCGAATGCAAGGCCCTCATCGTTTGAAGGTAAGATCCTGGTGCCGTTTGCGGTAGAATCCGCACTGTCAGGCGTTGGTAAGATGGTCGGAAAGGATAACAAGCTATGGTACCGTCGTACTTTTATGACGCCAGCCGCCTTCAGGAGGAAGAATGTCCTGCTCCACTTCGGCGCGGTGGACTGGCAATGCGAAATTTTCGTTAACGGGAAGACAGCAGGAAACCACCAAGGTGGATACGATCCCTTTTCATTGGATATCACACCTTTCCTGAACAGGTCGGGTGCACAGGAAATTGTGGTGTCGGTATGGGATCCTTCAAGTGACGGACCTCAGCCCCGGGGCAAACAGGTGAATGAACCGCACAGCATCTGGTATACGCCGGTAACCGGCATCTGGCAGACCGTGTGGATTGAACCGGTAGATGAAACCTTTATTGAATCCACATGGAATACACCCGATGTCGACATGCAGACCCTGACGGTTCAGATCAAAACCGAAAATCTCCGCGAGGGCGACGCGATCGAGGTTGCTGTGTGGGATGACACTCAGAAAATAGCGGAACAAACAGTAACCGGCCCGGAAACCGTGCTCAGCATTCCCGACGCGAAATTGTGGACACCGGATACCCCATTCCTGTATGATCTTACGGTGACCATATTGCGCAGGAAAAAGGTGATTGACGAGATCCGAAGTTATTTCGCCATGCGGAAAATTTCCTTACAACCGGACGAAAACGGGATCCAGCGGATGCTGCTTAACAATGAATTTCTCTTCCAGTATGGCCCGTTGGATCAGGGATGGTGGCCGGACGGTCTCTATACAGCGCCAACGGATGAAGCCCTCCGATTTGACATAGAGAAAACGAAGGCGATGGGTTTCAACATGATCCGAAAACACGTGAAGGTAGAACCTGCCCGCTGGTACTACTACTGTGATCGCCTGGGCCTGATGGTG
>DATBVZ010000481.1:0-9127 GCA_036515095.1 Cyclobacteriaceae bacterium
CTTAACTACAGCAGCTTACAGGATGGTAACTCCCTGAACTCAGCATGGTTCATTACTTCCCCATACCTCAGGAGTACTTTAACCCGAACGGCAAATTTGGTTACATGGCTTTTTCATCCATTAGGTATATATTTAACAAAACGCACGCCTCGTGGCGTACCATAAACACCTAAACACATTTAAGTCGCTCCTGCCAGCACCTCCTTCACCCGTTTCGCCACAATTCGTTCCTCTCCGGGCACCATCATCCAGGTAGTAATATCCAGCGTGTCTTTGCCCCCCATGGCCTCGATCGATGGGTGTCCCTGGCGGAGTGCCTGACGCACCGCCTCCGGGGTGATCTTTACCTTTTTTTCGTCCCACTTTATGCGAAGAGAGGGAACATGGTTGGCCAGCTCAGGCACATGAATTTCTGAAGTAACGCCCGGAACAGAAGCAGCTTCGTCATTGATCAATTGAATCTGCCTTTCCCAAAGCGCCCACTCTGCTTTGGTATCTCGTGAAAGATAAACCTCCAACGCCACGAGCATACCCAGGATCTCCTCCTTGTTCACTTTCATTACACGGCCGATGGCATTACCAATGGGCGGCGCGTTCTTCTTTGCTGCTGCGATCAATTCTTTGCGACCCAGCAAAAGTCCGGCGCTTTGGGGCGCGCGAAGTCCCTTGCCTCCTGAAAAGCAGACCAGGTCGAAGCCCATCCCGGTAAACTTCCACAGGTTTTCCGTGGGCGGTACATCCGCAGCACAGTCAATGAATGTCGGAATGCCGGCCTTCCTGGCTATTGCCACAAATTCCTCCCATTTCACCTTACCCTGAAAGTTGTTCGCATTCAGAAACCACATCATGGCGGTATTGTCATTGATAGCCGCTTCCATCTCTTTCCTGGTTTCCACTTCCACCAGTTTCACACCGCAGTTTCTGATAGCGTGATCATACCCTATGCGATGCGACTTTTGTATGATCACTTCTGTTTTCATGCCGGTCATATCGGAAGGAAGCCTGTCGATCTTGTCGGGATCACCCCCTGTCAGTACAGCAGCCGTCCCAAAGGTAATCGCCGATGCGGCCCCGGTCGTTACCATGGCCGACTCGCATTTCAACAATTCGGCGATGCGCTCCCCTACCCTGTCCTGCAGGTCTTCCAGCCGCACATACTGCAGAGCAGCATAGTTTATGGCCTTTATCACTTCCGGGTGTGGCAACGATCCCGTCAGCGCGGTATAGGTGCCCGCGGCATTGATGAAGGTCCGTACGCCGAGTTCTTTGAAAAAATCCCTCTCCAATGCAGGCACACCCGATCCTGCCAGAACAGACTGTCCGGGGACAGCTCCCATTAGCGGAAGGGTGATCAATCCCTTCAAGAGATCCCTGCGTTTTGTCATACTGTAATTTTTTAGAGTGCAGCAATACAATCAATTTCCACCAGTGAGTCTCCCGGCACGCCGCCAAATACCGCCACGGTTGTCCGTACCGGCGGGTTCTTTCCGAACCGCCCGCGATATGCTTCGTTCATTGCCTTGTAGTCGTTGAGGTCGTGCAGGTAAACATTCACCTTCAAGACCTTATCCATGGAGGATCCGGCCTTCTTCAGTTCCTTTTCTACTTCGTCCAGTACGTGCTTGGTGTGTGCAGTGATGTCACCTTCGAAGTGGGCACCTTTCCCCGCAATATAAACCAGTCCTCCGTGTTTAACAGAACCCGAAAACAGAGGGACCCCTCCGTCCTGCATAATGTCACCTGTTACCACCTTTTCGCTATCGCTGGAAGCAGCTTTTGCGACGCCAAAACCCAGAAGGCCACCAAGACCTAATGCAAATTTCCTGAATGCGGATCGTCTGTTTGTTTTCATACTTAATTTATTTTTGGTTTGCTGATTGATCTGTTTTCTTCTTCGCCGGAAGGGTGATCTTCCATATGTGGGCATCTTCGTTGCTGTTCTCAATGACGTATACATCGTTGCCAATAAGTACCGCATCGGTCGGGCCGTCAAAGCCCTCCACGATGCGTGTACTCCTCACAAAATAGTTATCCGACTTTTCATCGTACCGGAGATCCAGGTGCATGATGTCCGCGCCCTGCGACGTAAATTGCCGCATGAGCCCACTGGTCTTACCGTAGGTCCAGCTAAGTACGAATCCATCCTTGTTCATCGAGTCTATCAGCACTCCTTCCGTATCAAAGAACAGTCCAAGTGGGGAACGATGGGGTGTGAATGTACCTACGAGGACCCCCGTCGTATCAGCATCCATGACTTTGCCGGTCTTCCGGTCGCGGTACTCATTCGCATCCGGTCCCAGGTTCAGCACGGGCGACGTGAATTTTTCTTTAGGACGCTTCGGAAAGGTGGGATCATTCCTGAAATAACGCACCCGCCATGCATGGCAAAACGGGTTGATAAACGGATCTGTCTTCGGATCGGGTTGCCAGTTCTTATACTGCTGGGGGTTATCCAGTAGTCCCATAACCCACGGATACCCGTAGTGCCTTCCTTCGCGCAACCAGAACATGTCTTCGGGGTGATCGTAATCGCCGGAATTGGAAACCGCAAATAATTCACCTTCGGGCGAGAAGGCCAGATCGTAAGCATTTCGGATACCCTGGGCGAACAGGTACCCGTTTCGGATGAGAAAATCTTTGTCGTTTGGAAGATATAACGCTTCTGCATTAACGGGAATGCGCAACACGCACGCCGTCAGCGCTTCATCGCGTGAGCCGGGATATTCCCCGTCGTTATCCTGCACTTCTCCGTGATCGGTACGGGCGCCGCTGTTGATGAAGATGTGTCTTTTGTCGGGGCTGATAACAATTCCGTTGAATCCGTGATCGTAGATGGTCTTGGTGCTGCCGACATCCTCGGTTATGAAGCTGAGACTCCAGTCGCGCTTACCTGACTTATTCAGGGTCCCTTTCATCATGATACCTTTTGTCCCTTTTCCACGGTTGACTGTAATGTTACCTACCAGGAACAACGTACTATCGAGGAAAACCGCTCCCTGCAGGCGGGTAATGCCATGATCGGCTGCGGTATATTCCTGAGACAAATACCGGTTACCGGCAAGGTCATGACACACCCGCATTACTTCACCCTCAAACGTGGTATAGTAAAAATCCTTGCTCACCGGATCCACCAGCAGTCGCACGGCACTGGGGCCGATAGCCATATAGTCGGCTATCATGATGTCATTACGCAAAGCCACGGGGCGGTGCTGTCCTTTTACATTTACATTCGCTATCACAATTGCGGATGTCAGCGTCACCAGGGCAAACGTCAACCGCGTCCTACTCATTTGCATCATTTGAAAGTACCCGAATATATGAAACCAACTCCCATCGTTGTTCATCGCTAAGGAGATCCTGATACGCCGTCATGTTTCCGCGACCGTTGGTGAGTTTCCAGTACAGCGCGCCGTCAGACTGCCCTCTAACAGCCTGCACCCTAAAGTCGGCAGGCTTGACCGGAAATGAAACACCCGCTGCTCCGTCACCGCGCCCCTTCTTGCCGTGGCATGACCAACAATATACGTCATAGTTCTCTTTGCCCCGGGCCACTGCCTCCGGATCGGACGAAAAGGGATTACTAAGGGTGTCGGTCCAGGCAGGTGCAAGCCAGGGTTCCTCCTGCGGGCTTAGGCTGTTTCCCCATCCATCGTCGATGGAAAGGGCGATGAGGCAGCCCATGAAAAACAATACCGGCAAAATCGCTTTCATCATGCTATCGCGTGAACGGTTTACTGGCCATGCCATTGAGATCCCACACCACCTCACCATCAACCAAGGTAACCTGACAGGTCAATTTCTTGTCTCCTGTTACCATAAATCCCCGCACGTCAATGTATCCAAAAGACCCGTTATCCAGGCTGAGGACAACCACATCGGCAGGGGAACCTGCACCCAGATTGCCCAACTCTTCCCGCTGTATGATCCTGGCCGGATTCCAGGTAGAGCAGGCAATGACTTCGTTGAGCGACAATCCGATATTCAGGAGCTTTGACATGACGTTCAGCATGTCTTTCATGCCCTTGTTCATACTGCCCGTATGCAGGTCCGTACTTATGGAGTTCGGCTTAAATCCTTGTTCAATCGCCGGGACCGCCTGCTCAAAAGTGAAACTTCCCCCTCCATGGCCAACATCGAAAACGATCCCCCGTTGCTGCGCCTTGCGTGCAAAAGGTTCGAGTTTACCGTCTTTCACTAAGGGCATCCTTCCCTTTACGTGCGCGTAACAATGCGTAAAGATGTCGCCGGGTCTTAGTTTTTGAAGAAACAGCGTTTCCAGCGACAATGGAGGATCGCTTCCGCCAAAATCAACCATCACAGGTATTCCCGCCAACTTTCCCGCCTCTACCGCACGCTCCGTCGGCACCCATGTGTCGCCTTCAAAGTGCGCCAGTTTGATTCCTACCACGTACGCCTTGTTTTCGCGAGCCACCTTGGCTGTCATCTGCGGGTCCATGTCATCGATGGTCTGTTCACGTTCGCCACCACTCATACCGCCGCCCACAATATTAAGAAAGGACAATACACGTGTTGTTGAATGATCAATGGTCTGCGACTTGAACGCAGAAAAGTTACGCCAGCCGGCGCCACCCACATCGACAACCGTAGTTACACCAGACCGTAACGTAAAGCCATCGGGTGGAAGCGCGGAAAAACTATTGCTGAGGTAGTGATCCGGTTCGGTTCCAAAGAAGTGATGACCGTGAATATCAATAAGTCCCGGCGCAACATACATTCCGGTAGCGTCAATGACCTGTGTAGCCGGTCCATCAATCGACGGGGATACTTCTGCGATCCTGCCGTCGCGTATGGCAACATCCATGATCCCATCGCGGTTGTTCGCCGGATCAATTACGTGGCCGTTTTTGATTATTAGATCAAAGGACTGCGCCTGCAGGGAGAGGGTCGCTAACCCGTATCCGCACAGGAAAAGAAATAACCTGGTTATCATTGCTGTCAATTAAGTTCACCGGCTCCTACTTCTTATCAAGTTAAGTAGAAAAAATTCCCAACGGCAACAAATTTTTATCCATGCGGCAATTATGAAGGGCTCCCTAAGTGCACATGAAATGCACACCGTCTTCCGGCTTCCGTGTATCACCTCATCCATCCACTAATGTATGACTCAACGATTACCGGGCACCCCTAACCCTCATGCCCTCCGGCATCCTACGATTGATTATGTAAACTTTGAGCGAATCACCATTCCTCCCGACGAACATGTAGTCTTTATCGTTGATGTTCGTAATACGGATATCTCTTACATCACCCCTGATCTTCAAACCAGACATCTCAGGATCAAGGGTAGAGAAGGAACCTTTACCGTTTCCCAGGAATACGATCCCATAGTTGGCATCGCACGGCCCGGTGTTTACGCGAGACCGTGTGAAATTACCGCCGGTGATAATATCCAGATGGCTGTCATTGTTTATATCTGCCGAAGCGATGGCATATACGGGAGCAAACTGCGCCTCAACGGGCAGTTTCCTGATTTCAAAAACGCCATTTCCATCGTTCTCCAGGTAAACGGTTTCCATCAGGCCGGCGGTAAGCGTGTCACTGCCCGCAAGTTGCTCAGGGGTAAAATAATCCGGGAATCTCGCTGATGCGAATGTTTGGTAGTCTGTAAACTTCTTCTTCATACCGGGGATCTGGCCGATCAGCTCATCCCGGCTATACGCAAACGACGGGCTATCACCGATATAATAAGTGAATATGGGATCGATGGATCCATTGTCGTCAAAATCCTTGAACAGCAGTTGTGCCGGATGGTCGGCGTCGACGTGGTACTGGTTGTTCAATCCAAAATTGCCCAATACAAAGTCAACATCGCCGTCTGCATCAAAATCGCTGCCCTCGATGGCGAGCCACCAGCCCGACGTCGTGCCTTTGAGGGCATCTGTTTTTCGTTCCAGCTTCCTTCCCAGGTCGTTGATATACACACCCACTTCCATCCACTCACCCACCACCATCAGATCGTCGTACCCATCATTGTTGAGATCCGCCGCATAAACATCTGTTACCATTCCGGGGCTTACGAGCGAAGGACAAAACTCATTTGTGAAATCTTTAAACGAACCTTTCCCCGTATTCATAAGCAGGTAACTTCGTGGCGAGAGCGGATATTTACCGGGTATGGACCGGCCCCCGATGAAAAGGTCCGTTAGTCCGTCTTTGTTAAAATCCGCAGCAGTAACGGAGGAACCACTGGAGATCATTTGCGGTACCGCCCCGGGATCGTGTCTGAAATTTCCTCCTCCGTCGTTGATCAGTAGCCTGTCCTGCAGTTCCTGGGCATCCTCCTGATACTCATTGCCCCCGCTGACGATATACAGATCCTGATCACCATCACCATCAGCATCGAAGAAGATCGCATCCTTATCGTTGAACGCCTGACTCACCGGTAGCGCACCTTCGGGAGCGGCGGCAAATGTTCCATTCGCCATTTGTCTGAACAACCTGCGCCCGGAGCCCTTGGCCGCCGCCAAAAACAGATCGTGTAAACCATCGCCATTGGTGTCACCGATAGCGATCTTAGGTCCGGATGTTGATATGCTGTTCGGGATCATACGGTCGCGTTTGAAGTCAAGAAGCGGTGTCTTTGTCTCCGCAAAGCTGATACCAAGCGCGGATGGTTCCTCGATGAACAAGGGTGATGGTTTGTCACCTGGCTTTCGGAGCTCCGTAGCATTGCGTTGAAACAACACAAGTCTCTTGTCCGCCGGTACATCATGGATAACCTGCGTTCGTGCGTCCTGCCAGATAACATGAAGGCTATCTACCCTTGTCGTCCTGCCCAACCCAAACACAAGCTCATAATCGACAGATGACTGGAACCCACGTACGGGGATGACCTCCTGCTGTTGCTTCATGCCATCATGGTAGAGAATCACCTTGGCACCGACTCCCATAGTGTTCTTGCCCTCACCACCCAACCTGACTTTGAGAAAATGATTTTTCGTCAGCGACTCGCTGTTGTTGCGGAACAGACTTGCCTCGGCATTGGTGTGACATATGACAAGATCGAGATCGCCGTCGTTATCGAGGTCGCCATACGCAGCCGAATTCGAAACCGAATTCTTCTCAAATCCCCATTCCTCTGATCTCTTTTCGAAGGTCTGGTCACCATTGTTGCGATAAAAATAATCCCGCACCTCAATCGGAGGCATCCTGTTGATAAGGTCAAGCAGTGCCAAATTCCTGTCTGTCTGCTGAGGATCAATTTCCTGACTTACCATGTATGTAAGGAAGTCCATGTCGAGGTAGTTGCGCATGTAGCCATTGGTTACCATAAGGTCTTTCCATCCGTCGTTGTCATAGTCAGCAGCAAGCACGGCCCAACTCCAGTCGGTGTTTGAGATCCCGGCCAGTTGTCCGATCTCACTGAAGTATTCCCCTTGGTTGAGATGCAACATGTTGCGCATGGTCTGGGGGAAGAAGCCCTCGGCAAGGAGCTGGCGGTATTTGTCATAATTTTCAGGTCCCATTATCTTCTTCTGATTGTAACTGTCTTCCGGAAGCATGTCAAGGGTAATAATATCGGAACGCAGGTCATTGTTGAGATCAGCGGCATCGGCGCCCATTGAGAAGAGAGAGACATGGCCGAAGTATTCGTCAAGCGATTCGCGAAAGGTGCCATTGCCCTGGTTGATGTAGAAGTAATCTTCTTCGTTATAATCGTTGCTGATGTAGAGGTCGGGCCAGTGATCATTGTTGGCGTCGGTAACTGTAACGCCGAGACCGAATCCCAGAATATTGTCGATGATCCCGGCTTCCACGGTCACATCCGCAAAGCGCTCCCCATCGTTTCGAAACAGTTTACTTCCGAGCATCTTGTTCCGCCGTTGTTTGAATTCTCCGGACACACGGCTGAATCCTGCGTATTCCTGTGTAGAGTGATTGAGCAAATACATGTCAAGGTCGCCGTCCCGGTCATAGTCGAAGAATGAAGCCTGTGTTGAATACCCGGGGTCATCAAGCCCATAGGTCGATGCCTTTTCAGTAAATGTAAGATCACCGTTGTTGATGAAAAGCAGGTTCCTCCTGTTGTTGGGGCTATTCGCTGCGGATCGGCAGATATATATGTCAAGCCAGCCATCGCCATTAACATCGGCCAGGGTGGTGCCCGTGTTCCAGAGACCTTCGGCCCGCACCCCGGCTTTGTCAGCAATCTCTTCGAATTTTAAGCCGCCCCGATTGACGTAAAGTTTGCTGGCCACCATATTGCCGGTGAAATAGATATCCGGAAGGCTGTCATTGTTGACATCTCCAATCGCCACCCCGCCGCCCTGGTAGAAGTATCCATAAGTAAGGACATTGAATTCTTCCGTTTCCCTGACGAGATTGCGGAAATTGATTCCGGTATCGCCGGAGGAGAGTTCTGTGAACAGTTTGCTGTCTTCCTTTTTGCAGGATACGGCGATGGATAACAGAAGGAACACATGTACTATCCGGCCCATTATTATGTCAGGGTTTGGGGAGGCTAAACAAATCAAAGATAACCATTAAAAAGGCAAGAGGCTGCCCACCCAGGCAGCCTCTTTACGGGAATTCTTATCAGAAGCAGACGCAGCAAGCTGCGTTTGTTCTGCTTGCACTATTTGGCATCCCACCACAAGCGGGTGCTGTTTTTGTTGCCTCCGCGGCTTACCAGTTCAGGCAACTCCACGGCGGCGTTAACTGCATCAGCATTGTTGCTGTATTCACTTTCGACAAAAATCAGTCGCCGCATGATCTGGTCTTTCGGCACATCAGAATTCTCCGAATTCAGCCTCGCGAAAAGCTTCGGATAACCAGTCCTGCGCACTTCCGTCCAGGCCTCAACACCGTCGGGATAAATGGCCAGCCATTTCTGCGTGATGATCTGCTCGAGTTGTCTTTCCAGGCCACCGCCCACATCGAATGCAATCGTGATATCGGAAGAAGCAGGTGTTCCCCATTCATCATCAGTCGGAATCGGCGTATTGGCGCTTGAGATGTAGGCTGCAATCTCCGAATCCGATGCAGCGGTGCGCTCTTTCATCGAAGTTTCAATACCGGTATTGTAAAGTTCCTGCGCTGTGCCTCCCATGTCCCATCCTTCAAGAGCGCCTTCTGCCCTCAGGAAATAAACTTCGGCCGCGCACAT
>DATBVZ010000482.1:0-2134 GCA_036515095.1 Cyclobacteriaceae bacterium
TATAAAACAGGGGTTAGAGGAACAGTATGCTAACGCATAAACAATGGGACGACGACTTATTTATATACCGATTATTCACACAGAGGTTGATATGGGCTCATTAGCAGAGCCATTAAAAAAAGAATATATTAAAAAGTACGGTATTCACAAGTGGGAGCAACACCTGAAAAAAATAAACGACCTATGGACGGGCATTGAAGAACGTTTAAATCAAAGGGATCTTTGTTATAATCATGTGAAGGTCTAGCAGGATGGTTTGCCGGTCTGTGGAAAGGAACTAGAAATTGTACGGGATATAGCAAATAGCGGAGGGAGAAATCATCAATTGCTGCTCAAACTTATCCATGAGGGGGCAACCCTGATGGGAACCGAAGATCCGACATTATTGATAAAGGAATATCAATTAATCAAAGATGCAACTACGCGAAAAAACGCTGAAAAAGGCACAGGTGGACGTGCTAACTACCTGGCAGAACGCGATGTGTTTATTGCAAACCGAATTGATACGACTTTAAAAGATGGCGAAACGGGAATCCTTTTTCTGGGTATGCTTCATAAAGTAGATGAAAAACTACCTTCCGATGTAGTTATTGATTACTTAATTTACCACCTGCCATTCAAAGATGCAGTGGGTGAAAAGAAAAATCCGTAACCTATGGCAGCCGATTCCAATATAAGCGTCCTCATTATAGACGACGAAGCAGATATGTGCGAGATGCTATCGCACGTCCTCAATCAGGCAGGGTTCATAACCTACACGGCGCTTGATGGAAATACGGGGATCGAAGTATTTAATAAGGAGTCGCCCAATGTGGTCATTCTGGACCTTCGCATGCCGTGCATGAATGGAATGGAAGTCTTGAAGCAGATCAAACAAACCAATAGCGAAACCCCTGTGATTATTGTCACCGCGTACGGGGAAATACAATCAGCGGTCGAGGCCATCAAACACGGTGCATTCAACTATTTTAACAAACCCTTCGATAATGAAGAGGTTGTGCTTACGGTAAAGAAGGCCCTCGAAGAAAGAGCGATGCGTCAGGAAATTCGCATGCTCAAAACACAGTTGAATTTCGCTATGCCTCTGTTTGAGCAGATGGGGAATAGCGCCGAAATTGCGAAGGTAAACGAATTGGTGACGTGCGTTGCCCCGACCAACTTCACCGTTGTCATTTGCGGAGAAACAGGCTCTGGCAAAGAATTGATAGCACGGAGCATCCATAATCAAAGCCCCAGGCGTGGTCAACCCTTTGTTGTCGTAGATTGCGGTTCGATTCCGGAAACCTTGATTGAGAGCGAGCTTTTCGGATTTGAGAAGGGCACGTTTACGGGTGCAGACCAGAAAAAGGTCGGTCGATTTGAAATAGCCTCCGGTGGCACAATATTTCTGGATGAAATTGGGAATCTACCCAAGCCTATGCAGGGTAAATTGCTGCGCGTGCTTCAGGAACGAAGAATTCGACGTCTGGGAAGTAATAAAGAGATTGATGTAGAAGTCCGTGTCGTTGTGGCAGGAAATGAGCGTCTGGAATACTTAGTAGAATCGGGGCATTTTAGAATGGATCTGTATCAACGGCTGAATGAATTTCGCATTGAAATACCGCCATTGCGACAACGGAAGGACGATATCGTATTCCTCTGCAAGAGGTTTCTGGATATCACCAACAAAGAGCTCAATAAAAATATTCGTGGCATTACAAAAGAGGCGCTGGAGATATTACTGACATACAACTGGCCAGGCAACGTAAGAGAACTCAGAAATGTTATTCGTCGTGCGGTCTTATTAGCATTTGATATTGTAGAACCAAAACACCTTCTCATAAAAACACAGGAACAGAAACAAGAGTCAAGTCCTGCAGCCGGGCAGATGGCAAGTGCGGCTGATCAGAAGGCAGACCAGGCTATTCCACCGGATTTGGATGTGAACAACGGTAATGGCCTTTCTCTCCGTGACATGGTTGCTAAATGCGTTGAGAATGTTGAGAAAAAGCTGATTACTGAGGTCCTGAAACGGACTGGCGGAAACAAAAGCCAGGCTGCCAAAATACTCAGGATCGATTACAAGACCATGCATTACAAGGTTAAGAATTACGGAATTAAAATACAGGTCACAACCAAAATTATTGAGAAGGTA
>DATBVZ010000483.1:0-2944 GCA_036515095.1 Cyclobacteriaceae bacterium
CCATCCTGGCGCTGATCCATGCGGTAACCAGAGAAGGCAGGTACATAGCAACGACATGACTTTGAATGACAAGTTTTGTGTGTTGCAGAGAATGTCCGTCCATCACATGCATACTCACGGGAGTGGCCGTCATGATAAAGCTCATGATAACATAACCGACTGCTGCGCTGGATATGGCAACCCAGAATACATGTTGCTTTGCTATTTCCTTTATGCTTCGCCGGGTCTTCGAAATATGCGCTTGTTCGATGACCGGGTCGCGGAAGGACAATAGCACCAGGAAGGCCATGAAAAACAAACCGGCAACAAGAATGAAGGACCCTGAAAATGGCGCCACTGATAAGTCTCGCCCCAACAGTGCTGCTTCAGGGCCAATGAAGGCGGAAGCAATTCCACCAATCAAAACACTGGATACCGCCTTTGGTATCATTTCCGGCTTCACACTTTCCATGGCGGCAAATCGAAATTGCATTACACAAGCGCCCGTTACGCCGAACAAAAATGTGCCGCTGCAAAAAAGATAAAACGATCGGAGATAAATGCCATATGCCGTGTAGAAAGCGACCCCAATAGAGAACAATAAAATGAGAAGAAACGAGCGCTTTCGTCCGATCCTTTTCATCAGCAAAGCAACCGGCGCCACGGCACATGCCGTTCCGATTACCATAAGGGCTACTGGAAAAGTGGAGAGGGTTTTTACCGGGGCCAGTTGTGCCCCAACAATCCCTCCGGCAAAAACAACCATCGAGGTAACTGACATGATCAGGGCCTGAGCAACTGCCAGGATCCACACGTTACGTGGTAAATTCACTATGATTGGTAGTTCGTGAGTTCGTGCCTTGAAAATTCAACATCCGAAAATTCCTGGATGGCATTTTTGCTGTCTTTGGCGCTAATTTACCTCTTTTATCAAATAGCTGTCTGAATATGCTATTCATAGTTAAGATAATCGTCAAGGGTCTCATCCTGGAATGCTTTTCCACAACGCTCAGTACCTACGTCTTGAAAGCAAAGCACCTTGTGTTTGGTGGTTTGACAAGTAAGCCTGTTCTCTCCTTGCCGAGAGGACATCCTTGCCTCACGGCAGGCAAGCTTTCAACATTTCATTGAGTGACTATTTCGTGAGGCCTCCGACATTATATATAGTGTCGGCTCGTATCCATGCTTAGACACCTTCCAGATGAAAGTCTCTCATCCTTGTTACAGCATGGTCCATCATCAAAGAACGAATTCTTTAAATTGTACCTTCGATGGGCATTCAGGGCGCACCACAGCGGCCAACAAAAAATGTATGTGCCATTGCAGGTAAGTGCACAAGGTCTTCATTTTAGCGAAGAATTTAAATCAGTAGCCATATTGGTCACCGAAAGAATTGCAAAAATAGGAAAACTATTTCACCGTCATGCCAAAGGTAGGCCTGTTGCGGAACCTTTGTCAAGGGCCATGTCCTGCCTACGCTATCGCTTCGGCCAGGCAGGCGAGTGTCGATTCGCTTCAATAAAGCCTCCTATCAACCGGAGAGTTCTTAAGAAAATACTCTCTACACATTCCTTCTCCGCTCACTCTCTTCGATCATGGCAGTCAGGTCAGCAGCAGGACGGATTTCCCAACTACCCCTATCGCGCAAGAGCCGGAGTGAAGGATGTTTTGACAATAGACGGATAGCATGATTGAGGTCAGTGGCTTCAAGTATCATGATGCCACCAATTTGTTCCTTCGTCTCGGCGAAGGGGCCGTCGGTCACCGAGACTTTGCCGTTGCGCCATCTCAATGTGGTGGCATTTTGCGACCCCTGCAGGGCTTCGCCCCCTATAAAGTGACCATTTTGTTTCAGTTCGTCATCATAGATGAAGCACTCATCCATCATGGCCTGTTGCTCCTCTTCGGTAGCTGATTCCCATTCCTTTTCGTTAATGTACCCAAGGCAAATGTATTTCATAATGATCCTTTATGGTTTATTAATAAATTTTCCGTTTTACCGCGCAAGGCGGCTTCTGGTTTATTCAAATTTAATCGAAGTATTTAAAGTCATTAAATAAGAGGTAAGACACCTGATCTTTCCCCCGGTCATTTCAAAGACATCGCAAAACACCGCATCAAGCGAGTTTCCGTTTTTCATCTTACCCTGAACAGCGCCTTCTACAATAACGATATCATTTTCTTCAGTGAGCCTTTTGACCTGGATGGAAGGGCTACCCACAAAATTGTCGTTTTCGATTTCCTTGTCGAATTCTTCTTTTCCATTGTGAGTATACACGCCGGGCATTTTCCAGACAACATCGTCTGTAAGGCAATTAAGGATCATTTGATGATCACTTCTGCGGAATCCCTCCATGTATTTCTCAACGGTCTTTTTATTTTCTATCATGTTTAATTTGGCTTGTTCCGATCAATACTTGTTTTAAAGTCTTCTTGCGAGTTTTAGAACGATACCGCCAGGCGAAAGCTGTTGTGTGGAAACGAGCGATAAATTCCTGGAGGGTATTCCCTGTTTGAACAGAGGCCTGCCGCTGCCCAGAATAACTGGGGCTATTCCAATGCGATATTCATCAAAAAGGTCATCGTTAATAAAGGTCTTGGAAAGGTCCGCACTTCCAAATACATACATATCTTTGCCGCCCTGAGCTTTCAGTCTGGAAATCTCGGCTGAAGCATTCTCATTAATCAGGGTTGAGTTGTTCCAGTCAACTTCTTTCAATGTTTTGGAAAAAATAAGTTTTGGAATGCTATTCATTAATTCGGCAATTTCGGAAATTTCACCTTCCGCCTTTTTCCAGTAAGCCGACATCCCTTCATAGGTTACCCTGCCGAAAACGAGATAGTCAGCCGAACGTAGCTGCTCGATGCTAAGTTTCTCCAGTTCTGGTCCCCAAACTGCATTGTGAAAAGATAAGTCCCATTTTTTTTCGCCCTCAAAATAGCCGTCCAGGGTGATGATATTCCA
>DATBVZ010000484.1:0-3121 GCA_036515095.1 Cyclobacteriaceae bacterium
CACCTCCTCTTGTACAGGCTTCAGATCCGTTTCTGTGACAATAATATCACCCATGACCATTGCCCCGTCAGGCCCTGAGGTAAAGGCGGCCCAGCTTCCCAGCCCCATGGGTGGAATAATTTTGAAGCTATCAACGACCACACGAAGATCATTTTGAGCAACTGTGATTTTAAATTCACCATTCCTCGTAGTGCCTTTTGTCCCAAGCACTTCTTCAAGTTTGGCAATATCGAGCGTTTTGGATTGATCTTCAGATGCATTATTCTTGGTGGCATCACTACATGAGCTAAACAGTATTGCTGCAACCGTAGAGAGTATTATATGTTTCGTGCTTTTCATGTCTCAGTCATTTGATCCGGTCTTCGTGAGTAATTTAAGAATTATTCCAATAAAGGCCGCGACGGCTATGATCAGCGGTTCGTGCAGCTTTTTGAATCGTATTAGGATTGCAACGGTAGTCAGGGCAATAAGAACAGTTGGTATATCTGTTAACGTACGTTTTCCAATTACAAGCACTGCCCCTGCAATGGCTCCTATGGCTGCCGCGGTTACACCATCCACAAAGGCCTTGATAGCCGGATGTTTCCCATACTTTTTAAAATAAGGGGCGGGAATAACGGTGAACAGATAGCATGGCACAAAGGTAGCCAGAGCAGCTATGGCAGCTCCCCAAAAGCCCGCGGCAAGATATCCTATAAACCCAACCGTAATGACTACAGGGCCGGGAGTAATCATGGCAACGGCAACAGCATCCAGGAATTGTTGCTCATTCAGCCATTGATATTCTTTCACAACTCCGCCATAAAGAAAAGGTACTATGGCAAGACCGCTTCCAAAAACAAATGCTCCTGCTTTTGTAAAGAACCAGGCAATTTGCCATAGCCTGGATTCCGCAGCAATGGGTAGTAATTGAAGAAGCATGGTTGGAAAGATTACCTTGCCAGCGGTAGCAAGCCATTTCGGAGGCGCTCTTGTAAACCAGACCGCAAGACCACTTAACAGTATTAGCCATAGTATCTCCTGCTCTGTAATAAAAGTAGTTATCGCGAGAGTGATAAAGATAACCCAAAGTAATTTGTCCCTGGCAATATTTTTTATTGTGAGCTTAAAACTACCTATTGCAATGATACCGATCACCGCGGCTCCAACGCCATAAAAAATTGCCTGCATCCACGGAAGTCCACCGAATGAAACGTAGACGTATCCTATCCCCAACACCATAAGGAATGATGGAATTACAAAAGCAATTCCTGCGAGGGTTGCACCTGGTATTCTGTAATGAACAAAACCGATATATATCGCGAGCTGCGCTGCCAATGGTCCTGGTGCAAGCTGTGCAAGTGCGAGGCCTTCCTTGTAATCATCTTCGCTTATCCACTTTTTATCGTCTACAAGATCACGATGCATGTATCCGACCAGGGCAACGGGACCTCCAAATCCCCAAGTGCCAAGCTTGAGAAAATACACGATAAGGTTGCGCAATGAATATTCAGTGGTTGCCTCCACTTATAAGTGTTATTACTTCGCGGACCACGTATGCTTTTCATCCTGAACATATTTAGCCCAGCTATACAGGGCATCATAGATTTTCATGCCGATCGAAAGCATTTCGCTATCGTCGATGTAGTTGTATGATAGTCCGGCTGAAATTGCCCATAGACCTGCAGCCTGTGGAGCGAGTTCAAAGCGATCCGTGTCAGCGCCCCTGATGATCCGGGCAATCTGCACGATAGCGGGATCGGTAATCTCGTGTTTTTTTACAATGAAGTCGAAGGTGCAGTATACCCCTTCATGGGTATACTCAACACCCGGCAGGTCATATGGAATTGCATTGAACTCCTGAGCACGGTTGAGTACCTCGTTCCGGGGTGCATAAATAAACTCAGCATCCGCATCAACGAAATTCTTGATGAGCCAGGGGCATGCGATGCGGTCAATTTTGGGGCGTTCTCTTGTGATCCATTTCATGTTCATGGGGTTATTTCCCTGCAATCTTATCGACAGCAAGTCCGGAATGATAGAATATTCTTTACGTTTTGTACCGGATTTACTTTTTGCGGGACTTTTTTCGATATTCCGACGGGTTTTTTCCGGTATACTTCTTAAAAATCCGGTTGAAATGGCTCTGGTCGGAAAACCCGGTTAGGTAGGCAATTTCAGCAAGGGAGTGCGAGGAGTCGTTCAATAGTTGAACGGCCTTTTGAATCCGCAGTTTTCTGATGTAGTCACCAAACGAAAGATTATCGAAATATTTTGAAAACTCCCTGGAAAGATAACTGGGGTGAACGTTCAGGCTTTGTGATACTTCTTTGAGACTTAAGGTAAGGTTGGTATCGATCTGGTCCTGGATGATTTCTTTTAATTCTTTAGCCCATTCGGGGATCTTCCTGGTGCCGGATTTTTGTTTTAGAAATTTTTTGTAAACATCCAACAGTAGATTCTCGATTGGATTTTGTGTATGCTTAACATGCTGTAGTTCTTTCGCCCAGATGTAAAGAGCATCGTATATCATGATGCCTTTGTCCAGCAACTCCTGATCATCGTGAATGTTCTGGGCAAGACCTGCCGAGATTGCCCACAGGCCGGAAGATTGGGCAGCCAGGTCGTGACGATCCGTATCAGCGCCGCGCACGATTGCCGCCACAACCTTCAAGGCAGGGTCGGTAAGCTTGTGTTTCCTGATTATATAATCAAACGTACATTGATCGCCGTAGTGGGTATATTCAACATCCGGAAGATCGAAGGGTATGGCATTCAACTCCTTCGATTTTCTTATCACCTGGTCAAATGGCACGTAAATGAACTCCGCATCCCGGTCTACAAAACGTTTGATCAGCCACGGACAAGCAATGCGGTCTATCTTTGGACGTTCGTGAGTTATCCACCTCATAATCAGATCTTGTCGGCCGGGTTGAACTGCCGGGACGATTGACGGTGGCAAGTTCGCGGATAAATACAGATTTTGCTTCCCCCGCATTGCGCTATTTCAACAGAAACGTCCAGGAATTCCCTGCGGATTGGTCGTACTGAGCAATTTGACTTTGGTCTTCAGCAATTCCCAGAGCCGGTCATCGATGTTTTGAAATGCAATGGCATTTACGACAGAGAGCAGTTCTTCAAA
>DATBVZ010000485.1:0-9378 GCA_036515095.1 Cyclobacteriaceae bacterium
CCCCATGACCCACGACCTGTTCAAGTCATTCGCGAACAATTTCCATTTTACCGTTGAGGAAATCATAATCTCCGATCTTAAGGAAGGCGTTTTCTTCGCCAAGATCATTTGCTCCGATGGCCTGAAGAAGATGGAAATAGATGCGCGACCCTCCGATGCCATTGCCATTGGCCTGCGGTTTGACTCGCCGATATTTACCTATGAAGCGATTCTCGCGGAAGCCGGAATAGTACTTACCGACGAGGCCGAGGAAGAGAAGGCAGAAACAGAGAAGGCACCGGCCCAGCGCGTCAGGCGGGAGTCTACCCGCAAGGATGATCTTAAGAATTACTCGGTGGAACGCCTCAACGAATTGCTGAAGGAAGCAATTGAAAAGGAAGACTACGAAAGAGCCGCCAAGATCCGGGATGAACTGAGCAAAAGAAATTAGCTGCGTCTCCGGAATGATAAAACTAAAGGTTTAAGTAATACATTATAATCTATTAATTGTCAATTATATAAGAATTTAATATTAAGTTTTACTTTAAGATATAATTGCGGTCTTATTTCCTCCCCCGCGTTTAATTAGCCCGGATCCTCCAATCGAATTTTTAGGACGTCAAACCTTCTTCGTTGAATTGATCCGCATGCCTTTGTCGCTGCCCGAAAGGTGGTATCCGGGACGTAATTTTTCAGTGCGTCGCGCGCAAAGAATTACAACAAATTGGTTAGTCGATTTGCTAACTTTAGATTACCGGCTAAAACAAGGAGGCCACACAACAAGCTTGTGGGTTACCTGGACGAATCCGGACGGAAGCCGCTGCGACTACTAATCATGATGTATGACCCGTCTATACCTTGTGTTTTTCTTTCTTCCGGTAGCTGCCTTTTGTCAGAAGGACTTCCAGAAAAAGGTACAAACCCAGTTCATTGAGGTTGAAGATGGAAAAGTAATTCAACTACCTCAGGGGACATTCCACCTGGTTGCAAGCCTCTGGCTTGACGGCAAACGCGAAGTTGTGATCAAAGGTGCAGGCATGGATAAAACCATTCTGAACTTTGACGGGCAAATCTCCGGTGCCGAGGGGATCAAGATTACAAATTCTTCCGGCATCACCATCCGGGATCTTACCGTGCAGAACACAAAAGGCGATGCGATAAAGACGCAACTGGTTGACGGCATGACTTTCCGTAACGTGAAAGCCGAATGGACGGGGGGACCTGCCCGGGAAAATGGCGGGTACGGACTTTACCCCGTGCAGTGCAGCCTGGTGCTGATCGACAGTTGTGTTGCCGTCGGAGCGAGCGACGCTGGCATTTATGTGGGCCAATCCATCCATATTATCGTAAGGAATTCAACCGCCCACCACAACGTAGCCGGTATTGAGATCGAGAATTCGTTGTACGCCGACGTGTATGACAACGAGGTATTTAACAACACCGGGGGCATCCTGATATTTGACCTTCCGGGTCTCATCCGAAAGGAAGGAGGATTTATACGCGTGTTCGCAAACAGGGTTCACGACAACAACCACAGCAATTTTGCACCCCGCGGAAATATCGTGGGGAAGGTTCCGCCAGGTACAGGCATCATGATCCTGGCAACCCGAAACGTGGAAGTCTTTAACAACAGGATTATCAATAACATTACAACGGGCACTGCAATAGTGAGTTATTATATGACTGAGAATCCCATAACAGACATTAGCTATAAGCCGTACCCGTCAAATATTAATGTACACCACAACTATTATGAACGGCCCCGGGTTCGTGCCACAGGCAAAGGCAGAATGGGAAAGTTGTTTCGCCTCAAATTGCGATTCGGAAGGGACGTGCCGCACATACTGTATGACGGGATCGAGGATCCCGGCAACAAGGATCCCAATATTTGCTTTCGCGATAACACCAACGCCACTTTCGTAGATATTGATGCCGGCAACGGCTTCAGGAACAAATCCTATGAACTGGTTGCCTATACCTGTGAATTGCCATCAATTGATCCGGTCGTCCTTGAAGGTAAAAAATGAAACCAGCACTATTCATACTACTGCTTGTCGTGACTGTCCTGTATACGGCGGGCATTGCGCCGTCTCCACGCCCAACGCAAAAGCACACCCTCTCGGAATACGGGTTCTTTGAAGGTCCCTTATCCGCCCTCGAACCCGCTCCCGGCGTCGTTCCATATGATCTCAATACCCCGCTTTTCAGTAACTATGCCGAGAAGCTCCGGTTTGTGAAACTACCAGCTGGAACGCAGGCACGATACAAGGACTCTTCTGTTTTTGAATTCCCGGTCGGCACGATCCTGATAAAGAATTTCTTTTACCACAATGATTTTCGGAGACCTGAAAAGGGGAGGAAGATAATGGAGACCAGACTTCTTGTACACGAAGCCGCGGGCTGGAATGCCCTTCCTTATATCTGGAATGAGGAACAGACGGAGGCATATTATGACCCCGCGGGCGAAAACATAGCTGTGAAGTACACCAACACAGCAGGCAGGAAGGTGCAGACCTCCTATCTTGTTCCCAATAAGAATCAATGCAAAGGCTGCCACCTGAGCAATCAAACGCTTCTGCCGATTGGTCCTGTTGCCCGGCAGCTAAACCGCGAATACCCATACCCCACGGGAACGGAGAATCAGCTTAAGCACTGGCAAGGCCTCGGCATACTCACCAATCTCCCTGAGCGGGAGTTGATCCCTCGCACACCCGTTTGGGATCAGCCTTCTACAGGGACAACAGAAGAAAGAGCGCGCGCTTATCTGGACGTCAATTGTGGTCATTGTCACAGCGATTCCGGTCCGGCATCCACTTCCGGCCTTTTCCTGGACGTCTTCGAACGTGACCGTACCCGGTTGGGGATCAATAAATCGCCCGTGGCTGCGGGAAGGGGCGCGGGCAATTTGTCATATGACATAGTTCCCGGTCAACCCCGGAATTCAATCCTGGTCTTCAGAATGAAGACTAACGATCCGGCTATTGCCATGCCGGAAATCGGCAGGGAGCAGATTCATGAGGAAGGGGTTGACCTGATAGAAGCATGGATCCGAACTATGTCTGACCGATAGACCATGCTGAGCGAGAAAGAAAACCAGGTGCTGAATCACCTTGCCCGATACATAACGGAACACAAGAAGAACTTCATTGAATCCGTTCTGGACCTTCGCACACGACACATTACGGTAGTCCTGGAAGACATATATCAGTCGCAAAACTCGAGCGCGGTGATCAGAACCTGCGAGTGCCTTGGGATTCAGGACGTTCACGTTATCGAAAATCGTGCAATCTATACCGTGAACAGGAAGGTATTGAAAGGTTCCCACAAGTGGATAACCCTTTTACGCTACCGGCATAGGGAAGACCGCACACTCGAATGCTTTCACGCTTTGCGAAATAGAGGCTATCGCATAATCGCAACAAGCCCCGCCGGGTCAGGTACCACCGTCGATGACCTGGACGTGACCGTCCCGGTGGCATTGGTATTCGGCAACGAGCTTCGCGGGCTCTCCGATACCGCCCTGCAGCACTGCGACGGGCAAATTAGGATACCCATGTACGGTTTTACTGAAAGTTTGAACATTTCGGTAAGCGTGGCGCTGTGCCTTTTTCAGTTAATACGAAAAGTTCAAGTGAACGGGGTGTCGTTTCACCTTTCCCCGGAACAACGCGATGAACTGAGACTTAGTTGGTACCGAAGCATTGTGAGGCGATCCGAAATCATAGAGCGCGAGTTTCTAAGAACTATTGCGTAACTTGGCCTATTGTCTATAGTGGTCATGCGCATAGTGAAGAAGGTATTGCTCCTCATTGTTACGGTTACAGCTGTTTTCCTCATCGGGGCTAATATCTGGATGATAACCAGTACGAGCGACGCCGTGTACACCGACATGGATGATGTTCCGGGACGGGATGTAGCGCTGGTGTTAGGTACCAGTCACAGAACCATCCATGGTGGCCCGAATCCGTATTTTGAAAAGCGTATTCAAACTGCTTCCGACCTCTACCACAGCGGGAAAGCACTTCACTTCATTCTCAGCGGCGATAACAGTACACCTTACTACAACGAACCTCAGGAGATGAAGAAAGCGCTGGTCAGGAAGGGTGTGCCGGAGTCCGCTATTACACTGGACTACGCCGGCCTGAGAACCCTGGATTCCATTGTGCGCAGTAAGGAAATTTTTGGTCAGGATAAGATAGTTATCATCACCCAGTCGTTTCACAGTTACCGTGCACTGTTTATCAGCCAATACTACGACATGGATGCGGTCGCGATGGTGGCCGAAGAGCCTGATTTTGATAAGAGCCGCCATGTAAGAATCCGCGAATATTTTGCCCGGGCCAAGGCCATACTGGACCTGTATGTTTTGGGCACAGGCCCCAGATTTTTAGGTCAAAAAGAAGAATTAATTATCGGCAATTGACGGTGACCTTCTTCCATTTAATCCTGCCTGAAAATCGTCGGATGCAATAGTGCATCTTTAAATGACATTTAAAATAAATGGGCCGCTTCATTACTCCGGTTAGGCCCATTGAGTCCCGATTTAGGACCACCGGATTCATCCGTTAAATTTTGACTATTTTTGTGGCAGTAAATTGATTGACGTGCGTCACGATATCCCTAAAGTCCTCTCGTTGCATGTGGTTGTCTGTCTGTGCCTGTTTTCGTTGTTGCAACAGGCGGCGCACGCGCAGGAAACCGTAGTCCGAGGTAAAGTAACCGATGCCAATTCCGGCGATCCCGTTCCGTTTGTCAACGTTGTCTTCCTGGGCACGACCATCGGTACAACCACGGATTTTGATGGTCATTATGAACTTTCAACCAATACACCCGGCGATACCGTTGCGGTATCCTACATCGGTTATAAGCTGAGGAAGAAGGCGATAGAAAAGGGAAAGATCCAGGTATTGAATTTTCAGCTGGAAGAGGACGTCACGCGAATGCAGGAATTTGTGTTCGAGGCCGGTGAGAACCCCGCGTATGCCATACTTAGAAAGGTAATTGACAACAAGCCGCTTAATGACAAACGCAAACTAACCGCTTACGAGTACGACACCTATACTAAAATTGAAATTGATGTAGACAATATTTCAGAAAAGTTCAGGCAGAAAAAGCTGGTCCAGAAGATCACCCAGGTTCTTGACAGTGTGGAACGAATAGCGGGCGAGGACGGTAAACCGATATTGCCCATGTTTATTTCGGAAAGCGTTTCGAAGCTTTACTACCGCGCCAGCCCGAAAATGACGATGGAAAATATCCTGAATTCAAAAATTAACGGGGTGGGCGTTGAAGACGGATCGCTGGTTACGCAATTCATAGGGTCTTCGTTCCAGGAGTACAATTTCTACCAGAACTGGCTGAACATCGTGACCAAGGATTTCGCTTCACCCGTAGCCGATGGCTGGCGCATTTACTATGAGTATGATCTCACCGACAGCACTTACATCGGCAATGATTTCTGCTATCGCCTTGACTTCTTCCCAAAGAGCACGCAAGACCTCGCCTTCACCGGCACCATTTGGGTAACGAAGAAGGAATATGCGCTTAAGCAGGTAGACGTTACGGTAGGGAAGGAGGCGAACCTGAATTTTGTGGAAAAGATAAAGATCCAGCAGGAGCTGGTGAGGACGGAATTGGGTGCGTGGCTTCCTGTAAAGAACAGGGTGCTGGTTGATGTGGGTGAGATCAAGGATAACATGGCCGGGCTCCTGGCCAAGTTCTATACGTCCAATAAGAACTTCGTTGTCAACAAACCCTATGAGCAATCGTTCTACGCTCAGCCAATTGTCATCGCTGAGGATGCGCGGATGCATCAGGGCGAAGGTTACTGGGATACCTTGCGGCATGAACCGCTCACTCAAACGGAAAAAAACGTTTACCGGATGATTGATACCCTGCAAAATATTCCGGTTGTGAAAACCTATACCGATATTATCAAGGTGGTGGTTAACGGGTATTATGAAACGGGAAAGTTCTTTATCGGCCCTTATGTTTCAGCCCTTGCCTTAAACAACATCGAAGGTGTCCGGGTGCAGGCAGGCTTTAAGACCAATATCAAGTTCAGCGACAAGTGGGTTTTTGGCGGCAACGTTGGTTACGGTTTTAAGGATGACAAGATAAAGTATTCGGCCTTTGCCCGTAACATCCTTTCGCGCAGCCCCTGGACGACAGCCAGCTTCAGCACACGAAGCGACATTGGCAGGGTTGGACTCGACGATGAGAACTACAACTCCAACTTTCTTTTCTTTGCCGCACAGCGCTTTGGCAATTTCAGGCGGGGCTATTATTACAATGAGTCGGTCTTCGATTTCAAAAGGGAGCTTTTCAAGGGTTTTACCCAACGCATTGCGGTCCGGTACCACACCTTCAAGCCCCTGTTTAACTTTGGATACTATCCACCCCGTGACTTTACCACGCAGGATACCCTGGAAACGTACGAGACCACTGAAGTTATGCTGGAAGCGCGATATGCCAGGGACGAACTCTTTATTCAGAATGACAATGACCGGCTAAGCATGGGAACTTCCAAATGGCCGATCATTACCATGCGGTATACCAGAGGAATTAGCGGCATTCTGGGAAGCGATTTCGACTACAATAAACTCCGGCTGTCGATATATAAAAGAATGCGTTTCGGACCGTTGGGAACCGGATACGCTACCGCTACGGGAGAATACATATTTGATGCGCTCCCGTACACCCTGCTGTCGCTCCACCTGGGAAATCAATCGCCGGTCTATGCCAACTTCTCCTTCAACCTTATGAACTATGGCGAGTTCGTGAGCGACCGCTACTTGGCCCTCCAGTACCAGCATAAATTTGAAGGCTTTTTTCTCAATCGCGTTCCGTTGTTACGCAAACTGAAATGGAGACTGGTCGGAACGGCAAACCTTCTTTACGGCGGGCTGAGCCAGGCAAACCGTGACATTATTGCCGACACCACTCCGGATGGTGAAGAAGCCCTGCAACCCGGATTCCTTGAACCCGGAAAGCCCTACGTTGAGCTTGGCTATGGCGTTGAGAACATCTTCAAGTTTTTCCGGGTAGACTTTGTGCATCGCCTTTCCTATCTTAATGAAGAAAAGAGTCCGTCCATTCGAAAATTTGCCGTTCTCTTCAGCTTCCAATTCACCCTCTGATTTTTCTTTCGCGTACCTAAAAATTGCATATTTGCACCCTCAGGTATGTGTGATCAGAAGTGGAATGAATCGTAAGCTAACTTTTCCCGACGGGAGTGTAAGGGAATTCGGCGACGGGGTAACCGGTGCTGAAGTTGCCGGAAGCATCAGCGAAGGACTGGCAAGAAATGCCCTGGCTATTGAAGTTAATGGTGAGGTGCGGGATCTTGCCCGGCCGATCCAGGAAGATGCTTCCATTAAGATCCTTACCTGGAATGACAAGTCGGGAAAGGCAGCATTCTGGCATTCGTCAGCGCATATCATGGCGGAAGCACTTGAAGCCCTCTATCCCGGAGTCAAGTTTGGAATCGGTCCGCCAATTGAAAGCGGATTCTATTACGACATAGACCTGAACGGGAGACCCTTTGGTGATGAAGATCTTGCCGCCGTTGAAAAGAAAATGACAGAGCTCGCAAAGAACGCCAATCCGTTCGTAAGAAAGAGCGTGTCCAAAGCAGAAGCCCTGGATTACTTCAAAGCCAAGGGAGATGAGTATAAGATAGAACTTATCAACGACCTTGCAGATGGAACCATTACCTTTTATCAGCAGGGTAACTTCGTTGACCTTTGCCGCGGTCCCCACATCCCGAATACCGGTTTTGTCAAAGCCATAAAGTTGCTGAACGTTGCAGGCGCCTACTGGCGGGGAAGCGAAAAGAACAAAATGCTTACACGCATTTACGGGATCACCTTTCCAAAGAATAAGGAACTGGAAGAATACCTGCATGTTCTGGAAGAAGCCAAAAAGCGGGATCACAGAAAACTGGGAAAGGAGCTGGAATTGTTTGCTTTTTCGGACAAGGTAGGGCAGGGGCTGCCCCTGTGGCTTCCGAAGGGCACTATCCTTCGGGAACGCCTGGAGCAATTTATGCGGAAGGCGCAGGTCAGGGCAGGATATGAGCCGGTGGTTACCCCCCACATAGGCAGCAAAGCACTCTATGTTACCTCGGGACACTATGAAAAATATGGAAAAGACTCTTTTCAGCCCATCCATACCCCTGACGAAGGTGAAGAATTTCTGCTCAAGCCGATGAACTGCCCCCATCACTGTGAGATCTACAAGGTCAAGCCCCGGTCTTATCGCGATCTGCCTATCCGGCTGGCTGAGTTCGGCACGGTTTACCGGTATGAACAAAGTGGCGAACTGCATGGGCTCACCCGTGTGCGGGGTTTTACCCAGGATGATGCGCACATATTTTGCCGTCCCGACCAGGTGAAATCCGAATTTATTAAGGTTATTGACCTCGTCCTGCATGTCTTCCAATCATTGGGCTTTTCCGACTATACGGCCCAGGTGTCATTGCGCGATCCGGCCGACAGGGAGAAATACATCGGGGAAGATGCGCTGTGGGACCGTGCAGAAAGAGAGATCCAGGAAGCCACGGATGAAAGGGGACTCAGAACCCACGCGGTAAAGGGCGAGGCCGCTTTCTATGGGCCCAAGCTTGATTTTATGGTAAAGGATGCGCTGGGGAGAAGTTGGCAACTGGGTACCATCCAGGTGGACTATCAGCTGCCTCAGCGGTTTGAGCTGGAGTATATCGGAGCCGATAACAGACGCCATCAGCCTGTAATGATCCACCGGGCACCTTTCGGTTCGCTCGAACGTTTCGTAGCCGTATTGATCGAACACTGTGCAGGGAATTTTCCCTTGTGGCTGGCGCCGGATCAGATCGCAGTCTTACCCATTTCGGAACGGTTCAATGATTATGCTCAACTTGTCTTCGACACCCTTAAAGAGCAGGATATCAGAGGATTGTTAGATCTTCGGGATGAGAAGGTCAGCCGTAAGATCAGGGATGCTGAAACCAAAAAGATACCTTACATGCTGATCGTTGGGGAAAGGGAGGCGACGGACGGAAAGGTGGCCGTAAGAAGGCACGGGCAGGGCGACCAGGGGAGCATGCAACTGAATGAATTTGTGTCAGAATTTAAGGAAGCTTGTGAAGCTCCTATTTGACCCCCTGGTTTTTTGAAAGAACAGAATTTTAGCGATATTTGCAGCCTATTTTTGTAAAACTAAAACACAAACGCATATTATTACAAACAGCAGACCCTTCAGACGGGGCCCTCAAAGAAGGGAAGAGCCCTATAAGGTCAACGAACGAATAACAGCTCCCAGGGTAAGGGTGGTTGGCGAGAATGTCAAGGTGGATGTATACCCCATTCAGCATGCAATCAGGATTGCCCGGGAGCAGGGTCTGGATCTGGTGGAGATTTC
>DATBVZ010000486.1:0-4467 GCA_036515095.1 Cyclobacteriaceae bacterium
TCGGATGATTTGAATCAAGTATACCTGGAGATAGTTGCGGGATCATACACGGTGACCTCGGAAAAGCTGTTGGTAAACTACAGTCCCGTGCGCCCCAACCTGCATGTATTGTCTATCGGAACCGAAACGAACCTCCAATATACCCTAAAGGATGCCAGAGACTTTGCCCGCCTTTTCAGCCGGCAGGACGGCGACAAAGGAAACCGTCTCTTCAACAAGATCAGTATCGATACCTTGTTTGGCCGCAAAGCGACCGCCAGCGAGATAAAAGGAACTATCGAGGAGCTGAAGATCAGGTACTATACGGGATCGATCGGCAGCGATGATGTAGTACTTGCATTTATTTCTTCACACGGTTTTCTCCTCGACGGCGATTTCCGGATTCAGGGGGATGACTATTCCCCGGCCAGGCAGCGGAGCACATCCGTGTCTTTCAAACAGGATGTCGCGGGAATCCTTAAGGATATCCCGTGCAAGAAGATACTACTGGTTGACGCTTGTCACAGCGGCGGCGCCCGCGCAAATCCCGCCGACATAAACTTTGCCATCAACCAGTTGAACAATGTGGAGAAAGGCCTGACCGTGTTTGCTTCGAGCAGCGGCGAAGAGCAGTCGTACGAAGACCCCGCATGGCAAAACGGGGCATTTACAGAAGCGATTCTGTCGGGCCTCAGGGATGGGAAGGCCGATGCCGACGGCAATCGCATTGTCTCCCTGCACGAGCTGTACCGGTATGTAAGCAGTGAGGTCGCTGCCATTGTAAAAGATGTGAAAGATCGCCCCCAGCATCCGATGCTGGTCAACGATGAGCTGGGGGATGTCGCTATTTATGTAATGGATCAAAAAAATGAACCTTAAAAACTTAAAATAATGAAAACGCTGGCACTTCTAATGTTCCTCTGCACGATACTCCCCGCTGCCGGTCAGGTGGTATCCAATGTTAACTGGGAGCTTGAGAACAATGAACGGATCGTCATAACGTATGATCTGGCAAAGGAGGGTACATACATCTATTTCGATGTCTCCGTTAAAGCGCTGGTAGACAACAAGGCCATCAAGCCTGCGGCGCTGTCAGGGGACGTGGGAAGCTTTGTCAAAGTCGGGACCGGGAAGAAGATCATCTGGAATATGTTCCAGGATATTACGGAACTCAACGGTGAACTTACCATTGAGGTCCTTGCATTCAATCCGGTGCCTTCAACCGCAACCGTTGATCCGGTTGAGAAAACCACCGTTTCGCCGGAAATGAATTTGCCCGCCGCATCGAACGTACCGTTTTGGGTAGGCATGGGAGGGATAGGCGCTACAGGATTGGGCTTGCTGATGAATGGATTGAAATCAAATTCAGAAGGACAGGATCTGTATGCCATCTACCGGGACAACACGGTGGAAAACGCCGCCGTATACGGTGAGCTTGGGAGCACACGCAATGAGGTTTATGATGAAGCCAACAAGAAACACAAAACGGGCAGCATCCTGACGATAGCGGGTGGCGCGGTGCTGGCAACTGCGGGGATAATCATGGTGAACCGGATCATACAGATGAAAAAGCTGAAGCAGCGCGGCATTTCGTTTACACCGTACATCGACATAGACCACCCCAGGGGAAAGGACGCGATGACGGCCAATGCGGGACTCACCATGAGCCTGAAGCTGCGATAAGCCATGAACGTTCGTAATCGTACAAACTGAATAACTATGAAAAATCTCTTGTTGTTTCTCGTGTTGATCCTGGCAGTGCAGTCGGCCAGGAGCCAGTCAAGTTCGATCCTGGCCTTGAAGAGCCTGCAGGGTACTGCATTTTTTAACGAATACAGGGAATTGCAGGAACGCTCGCAGACCGCGGTTAAGAATTTTAAGCTTATACAGGACCGGTATTCGAAGGAGGAGGTCGACAACGTCATTTACGCGTACAATTCTTCAGCGGATTATTTCAACGCAGCGCTGGAGAATATCAAGGCGGATCTGCTGAATAAGGAAAAGCGCCGGTACCTGATCACCTATCCGGAATCCTACTCGAAACAGGTTGAAGCGGATCTTTACCGGGCCAAAGAATATTATGCCAACACGTTTCAGAAAGAGGTTACGGCACTTACAAACGGACAGATCACCGGCGCTGCACTGGTGGCGTTGTTGCCGCAGGTAATCAAGTACGCAAAGCTTGCTATCGAACTGATCAGGACGGTTGACAGCCAGATAAAGAAAATGAACGAGACCATACTTGATCAGTACCTGATCCAGCCTTACCGGTTCAAGAGTTGGGATGAGATTCAATAAAATATTTCTGTCGCTGTCGCTGATGTGTGCTGGTATTTCGGCGGCATGTGCCCAGGGCCTGGTGTTTGATGATGAAGCGTACAGGCAGGAACCCGCACAGGCATACGGTGGTGCCCGCGATGGCGAGGAGATACTCAGGAGTACGTTTAAGGCCGATCTTAAGCCTTACTGTCCCACCGTAAGGCAACAGGGAAATATCAGTTCCTGCGTGGGCTGGGCCGTTGGCTATGGGGCAATGACCATCCAGGCTGCCATCGGCAACGGATGGAACGGTGAGCACGAAAGGATAGACGAGTACGCCTATTCGGCCATGTTTCTGTACAATCAGATCAAGCTGGGCGATTGTGATTTTGGCGCAGAGTTAAATCAGGCATTTCAGTTCATCAAGGAAAGCGGAAATGTTTTTTACCGCGACTTCGCTGCCGATTACGATTGCGACTCTGTACCCTTGGAAATACTGGCAGAGAAGGCGGCACTTAACCGCATCACTGGTTATTCAACTATTTTTTATCCGGATGACAACGCGGAAATAAAGATCACCCGGGTAAAACTGGCTTTGGCGCAAAAGAAACCTGTCGTTGCAGGGATGGTCCTTCTTCAGAATTTTCTTCACCTGAAGCCGGGTGACGCGGTGTGGTATCCGCAGATCGGCAATACCGAATTGTTCGGCGGGCACGCTATGGTGGTAGTGGGCTACGACGATTCGAAAAAGGCATTCGAAGTGATGAACAGTTGGGGGCGAGCGTGGGCGAATGAAGGTTTCGTCTGGATCGGCTACGACGACTTTGCCAACTACTGCAAGTATGCCTACCTGATAAGCACGGTTCAGGAAAAGGCAAACTACCTGGAGGGCAGAATACAGATCCGCAAGCCTGTTGCCAGGATCGCCGGCGAGCGGGGCAGCGAAGTAATCTTCGCGCCGCTGGCATTCACCGGCAACAATGCCAGTTATAAACTGAAACAGGATGGAACAAAGTTTCCCCTCGAATTTCAGCTTACGGCTGAAGGACTGCGAAAGGGCAGCTATCTCTATGTGGTAAGCTTTGACAAGAAACTGAATCCTGTCGTTCACTGGCCGCACGATGAGAACCTCAACCGGCAATTCGTTGCCGAGTACGAAAGCGCTGCCGTGCAGGCAGATGTGATCGCACCCGGAAAATTCAATGTGTTCACCCTGGCAGAAGCGGGCACGGAATACCTGTGCGTTTTCAATTCAGGCAGCCAGATCAAAAATCTCGGAAAAAAGCTGGAGCAGATTCCTTCACTCCGGGGCGCTTTGGAAGACAGGCTGGCTAAAGCATTCGCAAATAACCTCCCGACCGATTTCGGATCATACTATGACGATGGCCACATAAGTTACTTCGGCAACGTCAGCAAAGACGAAGTAATTTCCCTGGTATTTGAATTTGAGATCAAGTGAGTGGGGGGAAATGTGTTTACGTGCTTAGGTGTTTATGTGCTTACGTTATACCACCTACTACTCACCACTTACCACTTCTCAACACTTCCACAAAATGCCTCGCCTTCCTCCCCGTGAAATGCTCGATCTGGTGACGGCAGCTGAAACCGCAGGCGACGATCTCGGCGGACTTGTCGAGCGCTTCGACAGCGGGGAAAAGGATCTCACGTCCGATTTTTTCGGAAAGGGAATAATGTTCTTTTTCATAGCCAAACGATCCCGCCATCCCGCAACACCCGGATGGGACTTCCGTGCAGGTCAGGCCTTCAACCTTTCCAAGCAGTTGTTTCATTGCCCCGGTGCCATACAAGGCCTTCTGATGACAATGGCCGTGGATCATGACGCGTTTTGCCGGCGAGTGGAATTTTCCATCCAGGGCGCCGGACTCAACTTCACTGCCGAGGAACTGATCGATCATAAGCACATTGCTTTGCAGGCGGCCGGCCAGGGCCGGGTCATCGATAAGATCAGGCAGGTCATCCGTAAGTGCGGAGGCGCAACTGGGCTCGCAGACAAGAACCGGAATACCCTGGTTCATGAACCGGTCCAGGTTCTGTGCCGTCTTAAGCCCCGCTTTCCTGGCCTCGCGCAAAAAGCCATGCGAGATCTTCGGGCGCTGGCAACATCCGGAATCGGCAAGAAGAACATCATAGCCACAGGAGCGCAACAACTGATAAGCAGCGATGCCCACTTCCGGTTCGTGATGATTAAGGTAGGTGTCGGCAAACAGC
>DATBVZ010000487.1:0-2616 GCA_036515095.1 Cyclobacteriaceae bacterium
GCGCTTACGATGAGAGCAGGCTTCGCAAATTATTATCGCCAGGAACACCCGGGTTGGGCTTGATCTGTGCCAGGACCCTGGAATCCCTTTAAAATTCAAAAAGTCTGGTGCGTTATTTGAGGAAATCATAGTGCCAGGCCCGGAATTTGATTTATTCGTATCTTTGTGATAGTGAGAGCTACATTCCAAATGATGGAAAAATATCCGAGAGCATTTGTGTTCGTGCTGGCATGCTTTGTACTGGTATCCTTTTCAGGACAGGAGGGGGGCAGGGTGCAATGGATGTCGTTTGAAGAGGCAGTGGCACAGTCAAAAAAGGTGAAGAAGAAGATCTTTATTGATGTTTACACCGACTGGTGCGGGTGGTGTAAGGTGATGGATAAGAACACGTTTAGCGATCCGGAAATTGCCCGGGTGCTGAACGAGAATTTTTATCCTGTAAAGTTCAATGCCGAACAGCGGGAACCTGTCGAGTTTGCCGGTCACACATTCCGGTTCATTGAAAGCGGCCGGAGCGGATACCATGAGCTGGCCGCCTCGTTACTCAATAATAAGTTAAGCTATCCGTCGGTGGTGTTCCTTACCGAAAATTTTGAGATGATCCAGCCATTGCCGGGATTTCACAAACCCGACGAGTTTCATAAGATCATACAGTATATAGGTGAGGATCACTTTAAATCGCAATCCTGGAATGACTTCCAGAAGACCTATAAGTCCCCGTACGCCAGGAAGTAAAAAGGCGATCAGTGCTCTTTTTCCTTCTCTTTCTTAGATACTTTCAGGAAGTCGAGGTAGCTCATTGCGGCAATGAACCCCACTATGACCGCGACAATTGCGATAAAAATGTCAGCACCCGATCCGATGTAATCTTCAAACATGATGTGTAATTTAGAAGGGCAAATCTATTATTTTTAGGCGGATTTTGTGAGAAAAATCACCTTTTTAGCAATCCCGAACGCCATGTCCAGGCTTTTACTTCTCAGCAACTCTACCCTGCCCGGAACGCCCTTTTTGTCATGGCCGGCGACCTTTGCCCGGGAGTTCTTGGGTGATGAAAGGGGAAATCTGCTGTTTATTCCTTTTGCCGCCGTAACATTTTCTTACGATGAATATGCCAAATCGGTAAGGGAGGCAGTTGCCCGGTGGGGGTATGAAATTGAAAGTGTGCATAATAGTGGAAACTGCCGGCAGGCAGTTAATGATGCCGCAGCGGTTGTTATTGGCGGAGGCAATACGTTCGCGCTGCTGAACCAGTTGTACCGGCATGGCCTTGTTGGCCTGATCAAGGAAAAGGTTCGCTGGGGAACGCCCTTCATTGGGTGGAGCGCGGGAGCCAATGTCGCCTGTCCCACATTGATGACCACCAACGATATGCCGATCGTTATGCCTCCCTCTTTTGATGCGCTGAACCTGGTACCGTTTCAGATCAATCCGCATTACACGGGTTTCAAACAGCCCGGTCATGGAGGGGAAACCCGGAGACAGCGAATAGACGAATTCCTTACCCTGAATCCGACCCGGCGTGTTATCGGTCTTCCGGAGGGCATGTTGCTTTCCGTTGAAGAGAATAACCTGGCGCTTAAGGGCAGCGGTACCGCCGTATTGTTTGTCCATGATAAACCTCCTGAAAATTTCTCCGCCGGCGATGACGTGGGTGTCCTGCTTCGCGAAACCAATTAACGGGAATGTAACGTGCTTACTCTGATTACGTGAATACTACACCAACTCGTCGATGCCTATGAATGCAAAACTATTTCTGCTCACCTGCATTCTTGTAATGCTTCAGTCTTGCGCTGCGCCTCCGTCCAATGAGATCACCACGTTTATACTGGTTCGACATGCGGAAAAGGTTGACGACGGATCAGAAGATCCTGCGCTGATGCCTGAGGGCGAGCAGCGCGCGGTGGATCTGTTGAATCTGCTGAAGGAAACATCGGTTGATGCCATCTACAGTACACCGTACCAACGGACCAGGCTAACCGTGGCACCACTCGCTACCGAAAAGAAAATACCGGTTAGCGAGTACTCAGCTTTTGAAGAGCTGGAGATCAACCGCATGATCGATGAACATCGCGGTGGCACCATCGTTGTGGCCGGGCACTCCGACAGTGTTCCGTGGACTGCGAATTTGCTGACCGGAAAAGAAACCTTTCCCGCATTCGAAAGTGAGGACTACAACAACATCCTGATCGTTGATGTGGCAGAACCGGGAAAGGCCGCCAAGGTGACGTGGCTGAGTTTTGGATCGCCGGCCCCGGTACCCAGGCTAAGGCCATCAATGTAGGCAAGGAGTCAAAGGAGTCATTGGAAATATCCGGGACGGGTGATTTTCCAGTCATCCCGCCGCCAGTTGTGTTATGCAGTTGTGATGTGTAAATTTATAATATGTTCGTCAGGGGAGCCATCACCGGGATAATGTTATTGGCGGCTGCCTTAGCCGCTTCCGGGCAGCAACCGGCAGACGAAATACGCATGAGCATTTACTTTCTCGGCGGCAGCTATTACATCGATGACCAACAGATCCATGAACTTAATGAGTGGCTCGACTCCATTCCCAACCTGCTGGAGACCTATGAAATTCACCTGATCTCGCATACCGATCCTATCGGCGGTAGG
>DATBVZ010000488.1:0-2278 GCA_036515095.1 Cyclobacteriaceae bacterium
CTGCTGCCTCAACTTGAACAGCTGAACGGGTTGGAGGAGCGCTATCGCCTGTATGGAGAGTCGCTTTCGTCGGATATCGATGTGCAACTGAACTACAGCCTGGATCTGATCGGTCGATCTGCCAGCCGGTCGCTGGTGACCTGGTCGGTAATCAGTTCGATTATCTTTATCACCCTTCTGGCCGGAGGCTATTGGCTGATCCGCAAGTTACGCAAATCACTTTCCGGGGCGGTTGAGATCCTGAACAAGCTTGTCAGGGGAGAAGTATCGGGCAATGCGGAAGCCGGTGACGACGAATTCCGACCCATTATTGAGGCGGCTAACAAACTCAGCGACAACCTGCAACTGGCAAGTGAGTTTGCCAGAAGTATTGGCGAAGGTGATGTCCACCACGAATTCCGGGCGGCAACCGAACATGATATTTTGGGTAACTCGCTGCTTCAGATGAGACAGAAACTGAAAGCGATCAATGAGGAGGATGCGATGCGTAACTGGTCGACTGCCGGGCTGGCAAAATTTGCTGACATCATGAGGCGCCATGACGACTACCGGGAACTTGCCATTATTCTCATCTCGGAACTGGTGAAATACACGAAGTCTAATCAGGGTGGAATGTTTATCCTGAACCAGGATGATGAAAAGGACCCCTATCTCGAACTCATTGCCTGTTACGCCTTTGAACGAAAGAAATACCTGCAGAAAAGAGTTGAAACCGGAACAGGCCTTGTGGGCCAATGCTTCATGGAACGGCGGACCATCTTCCTGAAAGAAGTGCCTCAGGATTATGTAAGCATCACCTCCGGGTTGGGCGGCGCCAACCCGTCATCCTTGTTGATCGTTCCGCTAAGGGTGAATGACCAGATTGAAGGTGTCCTGGAAATTGCCTCGTTCAAGGAATATAAGGATCACGAGATCGGGTTCGTAGAACAGGTAGGGGAGATCATTGCATCTACTATTTCCAACGAACGGATCAACTACAAGACACGAAAGTTGCTTGAAGAATCGCAGCAGCACGCCGAAGAGCTGCGTGCCCAGGAGGAGGAAATGCGGCAAAACATGGAAGAGATGCAGGCCACCCAGGAACAGATGCACCGGCAGACTGAAGAAATGAGAAAAATTCAGGAGCACCTGGCACTGGAGAAGAGCATGTTCAATGTGTTGATGGAATACCTGCCTGACCGCATTACCTATAAGGACCGCCAAAGCAGGATATTGCGGATCAACCGCGCAAAAGCGGAGCGATTTAAAATGTCCCCTGAGGAAATGATGGGAAAGACAGACTACGACTTCTTTTCAAAAGAGCATGCGGACAAGGCATTCCGCGAAGAGCAGGAGTTGATCCGCTCGGGAGTGCCGCTTCTGAACATCGAGGAAAGAGCGGTGTTTGCAAATGGCGATGTCTCCTGGGCTTCCACATCGCGAATACCGTTCCGAAATGACAGCCACAAAACAGTGGGAATGTTTATCATAACCAAGGATGTTACTCAGCTCAAGACGGCGGAGCTTACGATCAAAGACAGGGAAAGAGTGATCCAGCGCCTGCTGGACGGTATGCCCGTCTTCAGATTCACCGTTGGCCGTGACGGACTAATCCACGATGTCTGGAAAGCAGTAAATCTCCCGGCCCTCCCGGCCCTTAATTCAATATCCGTTGAAAAGGGGCTTCCCGAAGTCTACGATCTCATCCGTCAGGAAGGGCTGAACGATACCGACCTGATCTGTAAGGGCGTCCTGGAGATCAACGGCGAAAAGGAAGTGTTCAAATATTACCTGTTCCGCGAAAGCGCGCATGATGGGGTGTTCCTCGGATTTGGACTTAAACAATAAGAGAGAAGGTTGAAGATTGAATGGTTGAATAGAGTGTCCTCAGATTAGCAGGAACAGAAGGTCATTCTTATTGCCGGACAAGCTTATCCCTGATCTCTTTCCAGGTGATGAGCTGGATCTTCTGGTCTTTCAGTAATTGCCTGCATTCGTCGCTGGTAAAAAAATCCAGGTCAGCCTGCCGCCACGCGGAACCGTAATCCAGGTGCGCGACGGTCACCGCCTGCATTTCAGCGCTGTCGTACGCCGTATGGATAATGAGACAGCTTACGCCGGGGGCAACTGATTTCAGGGTGCTGATGTAAAAGGCATTCATGCCGCTCGCGTAGTCCGACGGCGAGGCAATGAATACCTGGTCAATGACTACATCGCTATCGGTGGTGAGACTACCCGCTGCGACATTGGTGTATGCGTCGGTGATCGGCTTGATTAATAATACCGGAACTTTGTACTC
>DATBVZ010000489.1:0-2409 GCA_036515095.1 Cyclobacteriaceae bacterium
GGATGGCTGATCGAAAACCTTCTGATAAATGATTTCCGTATTGACGATCCTGAAATCTCCGTAAGCTGGCTGTGACATGCCACAAACAGGGGGTGCGAGAGCAAGGAAAAAAAGTAGGTACTTACGTGTCATCGGATAAAAAATTTAGGAACTGCAGGTAACCCATCGTCTATTCAGGTCATGCATCGGGTACCTAAGTTAGTGTTTGTAAGCCAGGAATTATCCAAAATATCGGCAGCCATTAGTGCTGCGCGGCAGACGGTAAATGGGGTCCGCACAACGCCGGAACGTGGCCGGTCGGCCAGGCCAAAAAGTGGGGGTTGGAGCCCGGGAACCGGATACAAACGGTTGCAGAAAAGCATTTTTAGACCCATATTGGGGGAACTAAACCTTGAACCTCATGGAAAAATCTTTCAATGCCAACCGGCTGTTCATAGCCAGTTGCCTTGCGCTTCTTGTTACGTCACTCACCTTTGCGATACGCGCGAAGATTGAAGGTGTGTTCAGCACGGAATACGGCCTTAGCGGAGAGGAGATCGGGTGGGCGTTCGGTCCTGCATTCTGGGGCTTTACCATTGCAATGTTTCTGGGGGGACTTATCATCGATGCGGTCAAAACCCGCACCATCGTCTGGATCGCTTTCGCTTCTCACCTCGTAGGGCTCATCCTGCTACTAACCGCCGAAGACAAGACCATGCTCTTCATTTCGAATGTGTTCATTGGTTTTGGTAATGGCAACGTGGAGGCTGCGTGCAATCCACTGGTGGCCACAATATATCCCGAACGTAAGACACAAATGCTAAACCGGTTCCATGTCTGGTTTCCGGGCGGCCTTGCGATCGGAAGCCTCCTGGCCTGGTTGCTGATGGAGAATATGGATGTGAGCTGGCAGGTGCTGACTTCGTTGCTCTTCATACCGCTTGCACTTTACGGATTCCTTTTCTTCGGTCAGCGTATCCCTGAAACAGAGCGCGTGAGTTCGGGTGTCTCCTATAAAGACATGCTAAAGAATGTCGCCGCCCCAGTTACGATCATCCTCGTGGTATTTTATATGATCCTGTCCGCATCCATTCCCTCACTTACCGTCGATTTTTCCGCTACCCTGACCTACGTGGTCCTGGGTGTTATAGTCGTTGCGGTAATTGTTGAGGGTAAACTCGTGAACAAGATGAGTCTCCTGTTTCCGTTCATCCTTTTCTGTATGTTCCTCACGGCTTCCACGGAGTTGGGAACAAACCAATGGATCAATGGTCTGCTAAGTGATACATCAGGCATCGACCCCATGCTCATACTGGCTGCGGTCAGTACCATCATGGCCATTGGCCGTTTCTTTGCCGGGCCCATCATCCATCGCCTCAATCCGTCCGGTGTACTCCTGGGTTCGTCTATATTCTCGGGTATTGGATTGTACTTCCTCAGTGTTGCCGAAGGACCCGCAATGTCAATGCTTGCGGCATTTGTTTTCGCCATCGGGATTTGTTACTTCTGGCCGACCATGCTGGGTTTTGTTTCAGAATATATTCCCAAGAGTGGTGCCTTGGGGCTTTCCATTATGGGAGGGGCCGGCATGGTTGCAACATCCATGGTTCTGCCCATTATGGGAGCATCCATCGACACCGAAGGTCCGCGTGCTACACTCCAATATATGGCCATGCTGCCGGCTATTCTCATCGTATTGTTCGCGCTGCTGAATCTATATATGCGGTCAAGGCAGAAGGGGTAGTGCCGTAGGCCGCCCGAGGCAGGCAGGCACATGAACATGTAAACACGTATAACGCACCGGGATTGTTTTCGGGTTGATAAATTTGCTGGCATGGATTTGAACGGGCACGAATGAAGTTCTACGGATTGATACCCGCTGGCGGAATGGGCAGCCGATTGGGGAAGATGCCTTGCAGCAAGGAGGTGTACCCCATCATCAGCAAGTCCGGCATCATGGTAAATACATCGGTGGTATGCGAAAATCTTATCCGGTACTACCGCCTTGCAGGCATCACGAATATTCATTTTATCATCCGGAGCGGAAAATGGGATATACCCGCATATCTCGAAGACGGCCGAAACCATGGGGTGAATATCTCGTACCTGGTGATGAATCTTCCATTCGGTACGCCGTTCACCATTGACCAGGCCTACCCCTTCGTGAAGGGCGATTACGTGGCGCTTGGCTTTCCCGATATGATCTGTACGCCGGAAGACCTGTTCGTCGCGCTGAAGGAAAAGCTCCTGGACACCCACGCCGATGTTGTGCTGTCGCTTTGCAAAGCGCCCAATTACAAGTCCTGGGACATGATCGATTTTGAAGGAGATGAAATCAAGGATATCGTAATCAAGGAAGACCGGCCCGACTTAACGTATGGATGGTCCAACGCAGTATGGAGACCTTCGTTCACGGAATTTCTGCACGAA
>DATBVZ010000490.1:0-7479 GCA_036515095.1 Cyclobacteriaceae bacterium
TTTCAATACCCCCGTCTGAAATCGAAGAAGCCAATATGTTGCACAATGAACTGGTGGAGAAGGCTGCTGAAAACGATGAAGCGCTGATGGAAGAGTACTTTGAAAAGGGCACATTGGATGAGGATGAAATGCGGCAGGGACTCAAGCTGGGTATGATCCACCGCGATGTGTTCCCCGTATTCTGCATGTCTGCAAAGAAAAACATGGGTAGTGGCCGGATGATGGGCTTCATCGACAATGTAGCACCCTTGCCGCGTGAAGCCAGACCGGAAACTACCATTGAAGGTCAGGAGATCGCTATCGATCCCACGCAGCCGGCAGTCCTGTTCGTCTTTAAGTCTCACCTCGAACCCAACCTCGGAAAGCTCTCTTATTTCAAGGTGATCTCCGGTGAAATTACCACCAACTCCGAACTGATCAACAGCCAGACCGGCGCAGTGGAACGCTTTCATCAATTATTCATAATGGATGGCAAGAACAGGAATCCTGTGGACAGGCTGGTGGCAGGCGATATCGGCGCTACGGTGAAGCTGAAGGATACGCATACAAACCATACGCTCCACGCAAAAGGTTATGAAGTAAGCATCCAGCCTATAGAATTTCCCGAACCGCGTATACGCACGGCCATCGTGGCCCACAGCAAGAATGACGATGAGAAGATCGGCGAGGTACTGGGAAAGATACACCAGGAGGACCCCACGCTCAATGTGGCATACCTCAAAGAATTGAAACAACTTATCCTCACCGGGCAGGGAGAGCAGCACCTGGCCGTCTGCAAGTGGTACCTCGACCATGTGTATAAGGTCGGCACCGATTTTGTCACCCCACGGATATCCTACCGGGAAACGATACGCAAGCCCGCAACGGCCTCTTACCGCCATAAAAAGCAGTCGGGTGGCGCGGGCCAGTTTGCAGAAGTGCATCTGAAAGTAGAACCCTATGTGGAGGGGATGCCCGATCCCGCCGAGTACAGCATACGGGGCAGGGAAGTAGTCGATCTGGAGTGGGGCGGGAAGCTTGTCTTCTACAACTGCATTGTGGGGGGCGTTATCGACCTTCGTTTCATACCTTCAATCCTGAAGGGTGTAATGGAAAAAATGGAAGAGGGCCCCATTACCGGTTCATACGTACGCGACGTACGGGTAATTGTCTATGATGGAAAGATGCATCCGGTTGACTCCAATGATATCTCTTTCAAGATAGCCGGCATGATGGCGTTCAAGGAAGCATTTCTTAAAGCGGAGCCACAATTGATGGAACCCATCAATGAACTGGAAATATGTGTTCCGGAAGAGACGATGGGTGATGTGATGTCAGACCTTCAGACGCGCAGGTCAATCATTGTGGGAATGGACAGCCGGGGTCAGAATCAGGTGATAATGGCGCGGACGCCACTGGCCGAACTGGACCGGTACTCGACCACGCTCAGGTCGTTGTCGCAGGGCAGGGCCTCGTTCACTCAAAAGTTCGTTGAATTCGCGCCGCTCTCCTTCGACCTGCAACAAAAGCTTGCAAGGGAATTTCACGAAATGGAGATGGCGTGATCCCTCAAAGGCAGATAAGCCAGGAAGAATGGCGGATCCGGGGGGAGGGTTAGAAGCCAAATGCGCCCTGCTTCGTTTCCTTGTAGTCTGCCGGCAGGACAAAGTCTGCCCGGGGCAGGGATTCGCGTTTGATACGGGTCACTTCCATGGTCATGACCCCTTCGGGGGATTTCATTTCCATTTTTAGCGGGACACCATCAATATCTTTAAAGTAGAGCGCCTGCTTGCTTCCGGCAGCGCGCTGCTGTTTTGCCATCGCTGAGAAGTCGATGCCCTTGAGCGCTGTGGTTGCCCAGACGTTTTGCGTGATCGTTGTACCTGAAGCGGTGGTTTCAACAAGGTATTTTGTGCAGGGGTAGTTCAGCACATTGATCGATTCATTGGTTTTGGTAACCTTCACATCCAGGCTGTCAGCAGCATCATCATTCTTGCCGGTTGTCACGTACGTCTTTGCGCTGTGATCGATCATGTAAGTCTCATCCTTGCCTTTGAGAAAAAGAAAGTCGTTTTGAATGAATCCTCCGTCCAGCCTCGAGAGCATGTTGCCGTCCTTCAGCTTGATGATCATTCCTTTGGGGATCATGGAATTTATTCCTCCGCTCTGCATCATCGCCAGTGCCTTTTCCATCTGTGCCTTCAGTTGAGGATTTTGTTCCATCATTGCCTTGACCTGAGGATCATTCAGGCTCTGCTGCATTTCCTTGATTTTTTCAGGATCCTGCATGTTCTTTTGGGCTTCTTCCATCTGTGCCTTGATCTTTGGATCAGTGATCTCCATCCGGATGGACCAGTTGATTGTGCCTTCAAAATCTTGGGCTATGCTTTTCAGCGAAAATACAAGGAGAATTGCTACCAGGAGCTTTTTCATGATTGTGCGTTTGCGTGTCGGTTCGAATAATATCCAAAAATGGGCTTTTTTTGGCACGAAAAAAACGCTAAAAATTTGAAAAAATACCACTGTCCGGGCTTCGGAATCGATTGTTAAAATCCCGACATTTCATAGATTTGTTATCCCCCCCGGGGCTATGAGCAATGCCATCGTTATAATCCCCACCTATAATGAACGCGATAATATAGTTGCGCTAATTGACGCTGTGCTGGCTCAGCCGAAGGATTTTAACATTCTAGTGATCGACGACAGCTCGCCTGACGGGACCGGAGACCTGGTAAGGAGGGTTCAGGCTGATTACAATTCTCCCGGAGAAACGCGGTTGCACCTGATCGAACGAAAAGGTAAGCTGGGTCTGGGCACCGCTTACCTCACCGGTTTTCAGTACGCCATTGACCTGGGGTACGAATTTATCCTGGAGATGGATGCGGATTTTTCCCACGACCCCAAAGATCTTGCAGCGCTTTACCTGCAATGCAGTGAGTTTGGCCACGACATGGCTATTGGTTCACGATACGCGACAGGAGTTAACGTTGTCAACTGGCCCATCGGCAGGGTGTTGCTTTCCTATTTCGCCAGTACTTACGTGCGCCTGATCACCGGGATGCCGATCCGTGACACCACCGCAGGATTTGTTTGCTATCGCAAAAGGGTGCTGGAAACCATTCCGTTGGATCGTGTAAAGTTCGTCGGGTATGCATTTCAGATCGAGATGAAATTTCTCACCTGGAAATATGGGTTTAAGCTTTGCGAAGTTCCCATCATTTTTACGGAACGGGTTCGTGGTGTCTCCAAAATGTCGGCTGGAATTTTTAAGGAAGCGTTCTTTGGTGTCCTTCAGATGACGATCACCAGTTGGTTCAAAAAATACATTCCCGAAGGAGCACAGCCCATTGCGAACATCAATCAAACCGTATCGCCTTGATCGGATTGATCCGCGAGATGATCATCGTTGGGAGCAACAGGATCGCCGTTACCACTACAAAGGTGAGGGCATTCAGCAACAACACGATCTCCCAGTGCCATGAGATCGGAACCTCGCTCATGTAATAGTCCTGGGCGTTGAGCGTAATGATCTTGAACCTATCCTGCAGGTAGCACAAGCCCAGTCCCAGTACATTCCCAAAAAGCAGGCCTTTGATGATCAGGTTAATGCCCCGGTAAACGAAGACGGATCGTATAAAACGGTCCTGTGCCCCCACTGCTTTCAGTATGCCTATCATCTGCGTGCGCTCCATAACCAGTATGAGAATAATGGAGATCATGTTGATGCATACGACAGTAAGAATAATAACCAGTAGTATATTCACCTGACGGCTGACCAGGTTGAGCCATTCGAATACCTGGATGAACCGATCGCTTACGCGTTCTATGTTCAGGTCGTAATCAATCCGCTCCCCGATCCCATACCCCGCGTCATCGATGTGATCGATCCCGGCAGCGAATATTTCCAGCCCCCCGCAAATACTGTCGGCCCAATCGTTCAGCCGTTGTATAAGCCGTATGTCCCCGATGACCGTGTGGCTGTCAAAATATTCAGAGAGGTTCGTTTCGTATATGCCCGTCACTTTCAGCCTCCTGTACCGGGGCGGATCCTGAAAAAAGTGGATGATGATATTGTCGCCAACCTTGGTGTTGAGTTTGCCGGCAATAATTTTGCTGAGTACAATTTCGTTGGCATATCCTGAATCAGGAAAATGAATAAACGATCCATCTACGATATTCTCCTCAAACAACTTCTGATCGAAACTCTTTCCGACGCCTTTCATGAGGACACCCAGAACCTCTTCATCCGTTTTGATCAATCCCGCTTTTATCGCGAACTCCTGCACATGGCGCACATACGGAAAATCGTCATAGTTCCGGTACAGCTCGATACCGTAGTCCATGGGTGTGCCTTCCGGGGAATTATTGGTAGTGAATTTGGTCACCAGCAGGTGGCCGCTGAACCCATAAATCTTGTTTTGAACCGTTTCCTGGAAACCCTTGAGAATAAGAAATGAAACGATCAATGCCGCCAGTCCAACGCCGATGCTGACTACAGCAATTTTGTGAATTGCCGACGAAAAGCCTTCCCGTTGTTCCTTGCTTATTCTTCTCGCGATGAAATAGGAGAGGTTCAATTAATTAGTAACTTTCCAGGTAAATGCAGGTGCAAAATAGGATTTGAAAACCGAATAGCCAATTGTTCCCGGCGCACCCGATATCCCAATAACCCAACTTCAATGAGAATCCGGGTCATAATTTCCATCAGCCTCCTGGTGTTGTCCGTTCAATGCACCAGGCGCAACGATACGTCGGCGCCTTTGCGGGCCGTATCGGATGCCGTGCTCACAGTGGGTGCCGCACAATTTGAACGCTACCTGCCTGCTCTGAGCGGCAAAAGCGTTGCCTTGGTAGTGAATCACACATCCATGGTCGGAGAGACCCATCTGGCTGACACGCTGAAGGCATTGGGTATTAACCTGGTCAGGATCTTTGCGCCGGAGCATGGGTTCCGGGGTACCGCAGATCCGGGGGAGCATGTTGAGGATAGCGTCGATCGACGGCTGGGGCTGCCCGTGGTTTCGCTTTATGGCGACAACCGCAAGCCTAAACCGGATCAAATTGAAGATATAGACGTCGTGATCGTTGACATACAGGACGTGGGTACCCGGTTCTATACGTACATCAGCACGCTGCATTACGTCATGGAAGCCTGCGCGGAGAGCGACAAGAAGCTGATCGTTCTTGACCGGCCCAATCCAAATGCCTATATGGACGGTCCTACCCTTCAGCCGGCCATTAAGTCCTTTGTAGGGATGCATCCTATCCCCGTGGTCCACGGAGTGACCGTCGGAGAACTCGCGCAAATGATCAACGGCGAGGGTTGGCTGGGCGACAGCACAAAATGCGAGCTGGACGTCGTACCTGTTTCCAACTGGTCGCGTAGTGAATTCTATTCCTGTCCGGTCCGGCCTTCGCCTAATCTGCCGGACGATCAGTCAATAAGGCTCTATCCGTCTTTGTGTTTCTTCGAAGGCACTGTAATCAGTGTCGGCCGGGGCACGCAGACACCCTTCCAGGTAATTGGCAATCCGTTGTTGAAGGATATGCCCTACCGGTTTACACCCGTAAGCATTGAGGGGATGATGAAGAACCCTCCTTTTGAGAATGAGGTCTGCTACGGGATTGATCTGAGGAGTGCAACCGTTGAGCGGAGGTTAAACCTCCAATACGTGATCGATATGTACAACGCATACCCGGACAAGAAAAACTTCTTCACCGGCTATTTTAACACGCTGGCCGGAAACGAGACCCTCCGCACGCAGATCGAGGAAGGTGCATCCGAAGAAACGATCAGAGAAAGCTGGCAGCCGGGATTACAACGGTATATGGAGATGAGGGAGAAGTACCTGATGTATCCTTAGGGGGGAGGGAGAGGTATGAAGCAGTAGGAAGTGCCCTCCTTCGTTCGATGGTTATTATCAGTGAAGGCGGTCACAATTGGACTTTCGGTTAGTGAAATAGCTTATCGCGCTACGGCGGGCGAAGCAGTAGGCAAAGCAAACGATGAAATTCGTGTTGCCATTGAGGTTAATAAGGTATGAGCGCTGTCCCATAGGTCCCCTCGAGTCCCAATCGTCCCTTAAGACCTAACGTAAACATCTTCCAACCTAACACGTCAACGCATTCATGACTAAAAAAGACAAGGTAAATGACATTCTGAAAATACTGGAGAAGCTCTACCCAAACGCGCCTGTTCCCCTTCACCACAAAGACGGGTATACGTTGCTGATCGCTGTGCTTCTCTCTGCGCAATGTACGGATGAGCGTGTCAACAAGACCACGCCCTTCCTGTTCAAACGCGCTGACAATCCTTACGACATGATCAGGATGAGTTTGGAAGAAATACGGGAGATCATTAAGCCCTGCGGCTTATCTCCTATGAAGTCGAAGGGAATTCACGGACTATCGAAAATACTGGTTGAAAAATACGGCGGAAATATACCCGACACATTCGAAGCGCTTGAAGCCCTGCCAGGCGTGGGACATAAGACCGCGTCAGTCGTAATGACCCAGTGGTTCGGGAAACCGGCTTTTCCCGTCGACACCCATATCCACAGGCTTGCTTACCGGTGGGGACTTTCCGATGGCAAAAGCGTGGTGCAGACTGAGCGGGATCTCAAACGCCTGATCCCGGAAGAAAAATGGAAGACCGCACACCTCCAGATGATCCACTTCGGACGGCAATATTGCCCTGCCCGGCGTCACCAATGGAAGACATGCCCCATTTGCTCCAAATACATGAGAAAGGATTTGAGGGACTAATTCAAGGATGAACCAGATTAGGAAAATTTTCGTTATCTTAGTGAAATTTTTCCACTACTATGAGCAGGATAGGATTACGTGAATTTCTCGGGGGCGAAAAGGTGGTCGGGAAAGCGAAAGACCTGACCGAACTGGCAGAAGAAGGCTTGCCCAAACAGGCGCTCATTATTTTTATGCAAAAAAGTAACCTGGACGAAACCCGGCTTTTCTCCTACCTGGATGTCACCAAACGTGCCCTGGCCAACTATAAGCCCCACGAAAAGTTGCGTCTCTACATTTCAGACCGGCTTATCCACCTTGCCGAGTTATATGCCAAAGGAAGAGAACTGTTCAATTCGATAGAAGGCTTTAATGAATGGCTCAACCGTCCATCTGTCGACCTTGCGGGACAAAAGCCTGTAGAACTCATCCAGACAAGAAAAGGCATTGATGAGTTGCTCGCTATCCTGGGTCGTATTGAGCATGGTATATTGGCATGATCGTTTACCGTTGCGCATTAAAGAAATGGTCAAAAGATCTGAGCGGGCAGGGCGCTTTTATGTACGGGGGTCGTTGGAATAGTCCCGGCGTCTATATGCTTTACACCGCAGAGAACAATGTACTGGCTGCCTTGGAGGTGGCTTTGCGTATTCCGTTAGAACATATCAGCAAGGATTATTGGATGGTGCCCATTGAAGTGAGAGGCGAGGTCAAATTTGAGGAACCATCTCTTCCCAAAAGCTGGAATCTAAAGTC
>DATBVZ010000491.1:0-5213 GCA_036515095.1 Cyclobacteriaceae bacterium
GTTAAGAAAGTATTATGGGCAATGCTAAAATCCCAAGCGGTAGCTTATGGACGAACCCGGCATTCAGTATGTACGGGCTCCTGGCACGTTTAGCTTTCAGCTCGCTGCATTGCTCACTTGCTGATCGGCACTTTATTCAGAATGGCCTTGATGATCTCTTTGGTTCTGACATTGTCTGCTTCGGCTTCGTAGTTAAGAATAATGCGATGGTTCATAACGTCGGGAGCGACTTCCTTTATGTCTTCGGGCAAAACGTAGTCGCGGCCTTCCATATAGGCCAGCGCCTTGGCAGACAAATTCAGGTTGATGCTGGCACGTGGTGAAGCGCCGAATTGGATGTATTGAGCCTGCTCACTGAGTTGGTATTCCTTAGGCATCCTGGTGGCATAAACCAGTTCAATGATATAGCGCTCAAGCGAATCGGAGATTTTTACTTTATTGATCTGATCACGGATAGCAAATATATCTTCCCTGGACAGGACGGTATCAACCGAATAATCAAACTGCATGTTCGATATTCTTCGCATGATCTCAAGTTCCTGGTCCTTGGTTGGGTAGTCCACAAAGACCTTCATCATGAAACGGTCTACCTGCGCCTCGGGCAGCGGATACGTACCTTCCTGGTCGACCGGGTTTTGCGTCGCCAGTACCAGAAAGGGTTTGTCCAGCTTGAACGTAGTTTCACCGATCGTGACCTGCTTTTCCTGCATGGCCTCGAGCAGCGCAGATTGCACCTTTGCGGGTGACCGGTTTATTTCATCCGCCAGAATAATGTTGGCGAAGATAGGACCCTTCTTTACTTCGAACTTTCCCTCGCGCTGGTTGTAGATCATGGTACCTACCAGGTCGGAGGGAAGCAGGTCGGGGGTGAATTGAATCCTTGCAAAATCCAGATGCAGTACTTTGGCAAGCATACTTACCGTTAGGGTCTTGGCGAGGCCCGGTACACCTTCCAGCAGGACATGACCATTAGTAAAGAGCCCAATGAGCAGTCTGTTCACCATGTATTCCTGACCCACCACAACCTTGCCCACTTCGCTGACTACCCGCGCGATCTTCTCCTTGTGCTCTTGTTGCTTTTCAACAGCTACTTCATTCATAAAGCAATGATTTTTACTGACATACAAATAAAGCGCAATTATAAAGATTAAGCCTTATAAAACCACAAAAACACAACTCATAATCGCTGAACGGCAATATGATACCAAATAAGGTTAGACCGCGAAAGGATTTTTAATAATCATCAATTTAATAGCTTTGCACGCAAAGGTTTAATTTCTTTATGCCATGCCCAAAACTTTTGTTATCGGGGACATACATGGGGCTCACAGGGCGTTGGTGCAGTGCCTCCAGCGCGCCCGATTTGACTATGAGACGGATCACCTGATCAGTCTTGGCGACGTCTGTGACGGCTGGCCCGATACGCCTGCCTGCATCGAAGAACTAATGAAAATTGAGAATCTTACTTATATTCTCGGCAATCACGACGTCTGGACTATTGAATGGATGCAGACAGGCGAAGCGGATGAAGTATGGCTGAGGCAGGGAGGCGAGGCTACCATCAACTCGTATAAGTCCGGAATACCTACACAGCACGTTCAGTTCCTTGACGATGGTCTTCCTTATTACATCGAGAACAACCGCTTATTTGTTCATGCCGGTATTGACCCTAAGGCACCGCTGGAAACCCAGGGGCTGGACATCTTTCTGTGGGACAGAAACCTGGCTTATGTAGTGCTTGAGCTGCATCAGAAACGCGTATCGACCAAGCTCACCAATTTTGACGAAGTTTATATCGGTCATACCCCTGTTCCGTCTACTACGCCCGTCTGTTCGGGCGGAGTCTGGCTAATGGATACGGGCGCAGGCTGGTCGGGTGTATTGACAATCATGGATATTAACACAAAGGAGACTTTTTACAGCGATCCGGTGCCGATGTTGTATCCGGGAGTACAGGCCAGAAAATAGAAATCGATTGTCGCCTTCAATATACCACAAGGTGTTCTCCGCGTGGATTCATCAGGTAGGAGTTTATCAGGTTCTGCACGGTAGGTGTTTCGACCCCCGGGCTTATAACTCCCCGGACAAATTCAAAATCTTCTACCGGCGCTTTACGGTCCAAAAAACCAAAGCCCAGGTACTTCCCGCGCTCAACCAAAACCAGTGATTGCTCCCTGGCGTTTCTTCCCTTGCCGATGATGGCAACGGAATTGCCTTCATCAGTGACAGAGCGAATGGCTTCCTGGCAGCGTGAATTGTACAACTGCTGCGGCTCAACACACATGCATGCGCCGTGGCAATTGCCGGTCTGATATTCGAAGCACAACTCCCTTGACAACTGCAGGCCACTTAGTTTAGGACACAACTCATACGTTCTGACCTTATCCCACAAAAAATTCCAGGCATCCCCTTTTGAAGAAAACCGGATCAGTGGGCGGGTACCCCGGGCTACGTTATTTACCGTAAACCTGACATAACCATTCCGGTCTTCGTAGCAGTATATACCCCACTCGTCCAGCCGGTATTTCTGCGCGAGATTGTACTTTGGCCAGAGCCGGCGGATCTCCTGCGATTCAAGAATGAGCGCGATCAATTCATTACCCGTCAGCTGATACGTGATACGATGAATTTCATTTCTGATCCTTGACCGGTTCCATTCGCGCGCATCGCCGGTGAAATGACCCGCAATTCGCTTTTTAATGTTGGCCGCTTTTCCAACATAGATAATCTGACCGCGTCCATTATGAAAATAGTATACACCCGCCTTGGCCGGAAGCTGGTCAAACTCTTCCTTCGACAGGTTGGGCGGCAGGATAGTTTCGCCGGAATTGCGTTTCAGTGAACGAAGTATATAATTATCCTTATCGCGTTTGAGCAGCAGGTCGAATATCCTTGCTGTAGCTGCCGCATCTCCCCCCGCCCGGTGGCGATCCGTAATCTGGATGCCCAGACTCTCGGCAAGTCTGCCAAGGCCGTACGACCGGAGACCAGGTATGATCTTCCTGCTCAACCTGACCGTACAAAGTTTCTTGCATCGCCACGATATCCCGGCCTGCTCGAATTCCTTCTTCAGGAAAGAATAATCAAAGTGGGCATTGTGCGCTACAAATACCTTTCCCTCCAGCTGCTCGAAAACCAATTTTGCAATCTCGGAAAACGAGGGTGAATCCCAGACCATCTCCTGACTTATGCCGGTGAGCCCCGTAATGTAGGCCGGAATGTTGCGCCCGGGATTAACAAGCGTGTGAAACCGGTCCGTAATGCGAAATCCGTCGTGATGATAAATTGCAATCTCCGTAATCTTATGATTGCCGGCATACCCCCCCGTCGTTTCAATGTCTACGATCGCGTACATAATTGCTGAAAATTAAGCAATGATTCTCTATCTTTCCATCCGTATGAACGCCCGGGCGTACAATTGTTTTGCCTGCCGGGAAAAACCAGTTTATTAGCACCGGAATACGAAAATTTACTTTCAAACCCGAACATTCCCATGAATGGAATTATACGTTTTCTGTTGTCCGGGCTGGCCGTCATGCTCACCGGCTACTTACTGCCCGGGGTTTCCGTCGAACACTACGGGTATGCCTTGCTGGTAGCTATCGTGCTATCCCTGGCCAACCTCATTGTCAAGCCCATACTTATCATTCTCACGATTCCTATTACCATCGTAACCTTTGGCCTCTTCCTCCTGGTTATCAATGCGGTCATCATATTGTTGGTCGACACGTTGATCCCTACCGGCTTTGAAGTGGCAGGCTTCTGGTGGGCATTGGCATTCAGCCTTATCCTTTCCATTTTTAACAGCCTGTTCGCTGACCTGTCTACTAAAAACTAAATGACTGAGTTCCGATGACCAGACGAACCATTGTACGGACAACATTCATCGCCGGTTGGCTCATCGCGATGTCATGCTCCACGGAAGACAAAGGTGGCTCAGCGCATTCACCGGAAGCGTCGCTGGCAGACCTCAAGGTATATGACGGGCTTACGGTAACCCTGTTCGCCTCTGAGCCCATGATGACGAACCCCACAAACATGGACATCGATTTCCGCGGCAGGGTCTGGGTTTGCGAAGCATTTAACTACAGGAACAACCTCAATCCCGGTAATCCGGTGAAATCAGAAGGTGATCGTATTCTGATCCTCGAAGACACCGACGGGGATGGTAAAGCCGATAAGCAAAAGATCTTTTATCAGGGACCTGAAATCAACGCGGCCCTCGGCATATGCGTTCTTGGAAACAAGGTCATCGTCTCATGCAGCCCTAATGTATTTGTATTCACCGATGAAAATGGTGATGACGTTCCCGACAATAAGGAGGTACTGTTTACGGGAATCCATGGAGACCAGCACGACCACGGGATGCACAGTTTCTATTTCGGTCATGACGGCAAATTGTATTTCTCGATGGGCAATGAAGGAAGGGTTTTGCTCAGGGCGAATGGAGACACAGCGACGGATGTCAGGGGCCGTAAGATCGTTACCAATGGCAAACCCTTTCGCCAGGGACTTGTCATGCGTACTGACCTTGAAGGCAAGCGGATTGAAGTCCTCGGTCACAATTTCCGCAACAACTACGAATCCACACTGGATCCTTTCGGGACACTCTGGCAATCCGATAACGACGATGACGGCAACAAGGGAACACGGATAAACTACGTGATGGAGCATGGTAATTATGGCTTCACAGATGAGATCACCGGTGCCGGGTGGCGAGTCCGCCGGACCAACATGGAAGAAGACATCCCTCTCCGTCATTGGCATTTGAACGACCCCGGTGTTGTCCCCAACTTGCTGCAAACCGGATCCGGATCACCATCCGGTATGACGATGTATGAGGGAAAGCTTTTGCCGGATGTATTTCATGGGCAGATCCTGCACGCAGAACCCGGGCACAATGTAGTTCGCGCATACCCGGTAGAAAAAGAGGGTGCCGGATACAAAGCTTCTATCGTCACTATTCTGGAGGGTCAAGAGGATCAATGGTTCCGACCCATTGATGTTTCAATCGCACCCGATGGATCGCTATTCGTAGCGGATTGGTACGATCCCGGCGTCGGCGGCCACCAGGTTGGCGACGTGGAGCGGGGAAGGATCTACAGGATCGCACCTGCAACGGAATATGAAATCAACACGCCGGATCTCAAAACACCCGAAGGCGCTGTTGAAGCGCTGCTGAGTCCCAATACGGCAACGCGCTTTCTCGGCTG
>DATBVZ010000492.1:0-9557 GCA_036515095.1 Cyclobacteriaceae bacterium
GCCAGGATATTGTTTACGGTGTCCAGCAGCGTTTCTCCTTTTTTCACAGAGGAAGTGGAAGCCGAAAAGTTCACCACGTCCGCAGAGAGCCGTTTCTCAGCCAGTTCAAAAGAAAGCCGGGTCCGGGTTGAGTTCTCAAAAAAGATGTTAGCAATCGTGATATCCCGAAGCGAGGGAACTTTTTTGATGGGCCGGTTGATGATTTCCTTAAAATTTTCTGCGGTCTCGAAAATAAGATTGATGTCTGTCTCTGTTATGTCTTTTATTCCCAGGAGGTGTCTTTGACTCAGTTTGGACATAGTTTCAATCCTTATTGATCAACCAGATCTTGTTTTGTTTATGGCCCTGTTCCTGCAATTCGACCAGTACCCGTTCCGATGGCATTGTGTTCACGGCCTTGCCTATATAGTCGGCTGCAACGGGAAGGTCCCGGTTATATTTTCTGTCGATAAGAACAAGCAGTTCCACTTTGGCGGGACGCCCGAATGCGATCATGGCGTCGAGTGCGGCGCGAACGGTCCGACCGGTGAACAGCACATCGTCAACAAGGACCACCTTTTTGCCTTCAATCACAAAGGGGACCCTCGTTTCGCTGGCCTTGGCGGGCGTTTCCCTGCGCCTGAAATCATCGCGATGGAACGTCGCGTCCAGGTATCCCAGGGGAATGTTCATTCCGGTGTCTGCTTCCAGTTTCTTGTGGATTTGCTCGGCCAGGTAAATGCCCCGGGGCTGCAACCCAAGTATTACGGTATCGGCGAAATCGCTGTGATTTTCAATTAATTTCTGACAAAGGCGGCTGATAGTGATATCGAGAAGGTCCGAATCGAGGATGAGTTTCTTTCGTCTTGTCACGAGCGCAAATATATGGAAAAACCCGGAATGAAATCGGCAGGGATCGCCGGATCTCAGTGGGGGTTGACCTTATTAACAAAAAACACCCTCCTCTTCTTTACCGTCTCCGGGGCAGCTTCATTTTCAATTTCCTGTACACCGAATGCATAGAAGTAGTTGTCGTACCAATAGTCAAGCTGGCTGGTGTTTCTCCTTTCCTTAACCAGCACATCATTGTCATAGAGGGTACGGATAGGATCGATGGTCTGGCCCTCAAGTACGTTATTATCCCGGATGATCTTTGTCCTGATCTGATTGTCATACAAATAGATCAGGACAATCTTTTCATCGTGCACCTCAAATCGCACGAATTGTTCCAGCGTATAGGTCTTTACATCGTTGATCTCAAAGCTGTTGTCCCAAAGCAGGTTTCCATCCTTGTCGAATCCTATGATAATGGCATGAGTGTACCGGTACCCGTCGAAGATCTGATCGCCACGGATCATCGGGTTGCCGTAGAATACGCGCGGCGAAAAGAATCCGCGGTAGGATGCGCTGCTAACCGAGGTGTATTGCGGAAAAAAGGCTTCACCCAGAACAATGAATTGATCCTCGTATTCAATTACTTCGTGGATCAGAAACCGGTAATTGAACCTTATTTTTTTGCCCCTGATCTTCCTCCTTTCTATGCGCTCTTTTATTCGATTGCTGCGTTTGGCCTTCATGTAATTGAAAAAATTCTGGAGGTCACCGAAATTATAGTACTTCATTTGCTGCAGGCCGGTCGGGTCAATTGAAGCGATAAACAATCCGCGTGAATACTCACTGTTCCGGTGACCAAAGACGCCCGACAGGATCTCCATATTGTTTACCGAACGGGTTGATCTGCCGAAGATCAGTCCCGTATTCTCTTCCGGTTCCAATGCGTAGTTATCTATAAGCGAACCGTCAGGCTGATAATTCTTTATCCAGATCGTTTTCTGTCGTTGATAATTCCTTCCGCTGATCAATACCTGGAATGTACCGTCATCAAACACTTTTACCTGGGTCAATTCACCATCCTCATTCAACAGGCCTGGCAGCACCCGCGATTGATGGTTGAAAAAATTGAAGTAAAGCACCAGGGGAACCCGATTGAAATACCCGCCGATGAGCGCAGCGCTGTCCGTGACCTGGAATTCAGTGGCGTTAAACCGGATAAAGCTATTGATCTCGTATTTGCGGTATTCCCCGTTTTCCTGGTTCATTTTTAAGAGCTCAAAAGTGCTGGCGGTGAGCTGACTGAAAAGGAAATAAATATGCTCCTTGTCCGCACGGGCGCCTGAGAACATCCTGTTTCTTCCAAGCACTACGCTTCCCTTCCACTGTTCGGTGAACGCCGTATCGAGCCGGATGATCTCCAGGAAATTGCTGCGGGTATTGTGGACGAACCGGTGCAATATCAGTCCGGATGTATAAGCCGGAGCGATCCGGTATCCGGGTTCGTTTTCTCCCAGGCTGATTTCATACCGGTCCGGCTGTGCGATTTGCGCATAGTCCTTGTGTGCTACCAGGAAAATAAGGATAGCGCAGAGGGTCTCAGTTAACCTCGATCTTGTTGATATAGAACACTTCGCGGACACGGTCCTCTAACGTTGTATTCCGGACAGTATGATAACCCCACACAAAGAAGACGTTGTCATACCAGTGTAAGACTCCGCCTTCATTTTCTTTTTCCGAGCGGATCTCATCATCCGGATTCAGAAGCCTGATCTTTTCCGAAATCAGTTCATCTTCTTCACCCTCACCGAGAAGGATCATTTTCCCCTTTAATTCGGATTCATCCTTATATAGAAAAGCAACCTGGTCGTTCACGAAATGAAAATCCGCAACCTGGTCCATCGAATTTTGCCTCACCTCATCAAGGTCGAGGCTGCGGTCCCATTGGACTTTTCCGTTGTGATCGAACGACACTACCACCGATTCATAGGTTTTTATCTCTTCGTTTCTTGACCGATAGCCATGACTGTACGGCCTGCCGTACAACCTGCCGTAGCTGGGGTAGTACCATCCGTATGGCGAGTAGTAAGGATTGTAATAGTATGGATTGTACGGCCTGGAGTAATCCGAAAATGACGATGAGGGCGTGTAGACCTCAGCAAAGAGGAGAAATCCCTGATCGTATTCCATTAACCGGTAAGGCATGACATAATTGATATAGTTTGGAATGCCCCCATTGCGGATCACGTCATGGGTATTCTGCTTGATCCGCTTGGCTCTGCTCTCCCGCTGGTAGTCCAGGTAATGGTCCAACTCTCCGAACGCCACGTACTGAATCTTCTGATCCCCGAACGGATCAACGGGAATGGCATAGAAGCCGTTGGATTGTTTTGCGTTTCCTTCACCCCAGGTACCCGCCAGGATCAGGTCTTCACGAACCAGGGAGCTCGTTATACCGGTTTGCAGGGTGCGCTTGTTATCGATGGCGATGAGGTCTTCCAGGAGCAGCTTACCGCTTTGATCATATGTTTGGAACGCAACCTTCCGCTCATCGCGCTGCGAGCGCTCGACCAGCACCACGTTAAATGTATTGTTCACGTTCACGTCCAGGTTAACCAGCTCCGTATCTTTTTGAAAGAAACCGGGAAGGATCTTCAGGCCCCTGCTATCCAACTCGTAAACCAGGACACTGGGCTCCTTGTTGACATAACCTCCCAGTACGACATTATCGCCAACCCGGATAAAGTGGGTAAAATTCATGGCAAGCTCCGGCTTCAGAATGTGCCTGGGATAGTCGTCATTTTCGAAGTTAACCTCGATCAATTCGAGATCATTCTTTTCGGTTTCGCCCTGGCGGTAAAGGAGCACGATCTCTCCCGGGCTTTCTGCATAGCCGATGAGCCGGTTGCGGCCGTCCATGGGAAGACTGATCGATTTCCTTTCTTTCAAATCCGGACCCAGGTACAGTAACTCCCATATTTTCTTACCGCCTTCATATTTTTCCTTGTCCCGTATCAGCAACAAGCCCTCTTCCTTCAACGAAATGATGGAAAAAACGCCATCGGCATACTTGAATTCCTTTTCAAATCGCTCCGGCTGGGTAACCTGACCATAGCTATCGCCTGCAGGCATACCGGCCAGGAAGATACCGGCGATCAGCATCAGCGTTAATCCTATACGAAGGCGGCACATACTATTTTGTTTCGCTTAATTTCAGAATGATTTCGAATTCTTGCGGCAATACCGGTTGCACCGACAGGCGGGAGGCTCGTACCAACACCATGTTATTCAAACGCTTGTCAGCCTTAATTTGTGCCAGGCTAACCGGCTTTTTTAATCCTTTTTTTGCGGAAACCTTTACAGCAGTCCATTCGCTGGCTTTGGGATCGGGAAAATGCTCGCCCGTCACCGTGGCAATTCCAACAATGGCCTTGTCGTCACCGCTGTGATAGAAGAATGCCTGATCACCCTTCTTCATCGCCTTCAGGTTATTGCGCGCCTGAAAATTCCGGATGCCGTCCCAGATGGTTTCTTTGTCCTTTACCAGATCATCCCAGGCGTAGGTTCCGGGCTCACTCTTGATCAGCCAGTAGTTCATTGCGTATGCTTTAGGGTTATCGAAAATAGCAAATAGTCTTCGTATTTTTCCATCGATTTGATGTTGTTGGTTTAAGAATGTGGCCCGGTTGAAATGAAGGTACTAGTTTTATACAGTTCCAGCGTCCAGGAGGCGATCTTTCTTTCTCCCGTGATACGAGCCCTGAAGGTACAGTTCGATCCTCCTGAAATTCATGCTTTCGTACCCGCGAAAGTCCTGCCTTCAGTTGAAGACAACCCTTACATTGATAAACTAACAATAGCTGATAACGCAAAAATAATACCGGTCCTGAGGAAGGAGCAGTATGACTATGTCATTGACTGTACAGGAGGTGGGTACGCGCGATTGGTGTGTGCGGTTACCGCTACCCGGCGCCTTACCTATCCGCGGCAGGAATGGGAAGAGTGGCTAATGACCAAGCTCGGGATCAACAAGATGGCAAATGCGAATCTGGCCGAGCGGATGTTGCGGATCCTGGAACCCCTGGGCATCAGGCCGGACGATTTGGGCCTGGACTACTTTATACCGGAACGTGACAGGGTGCCGCGATCATGGCTGCCCCCTGAATTCCAAGCCGGGTATGTTGTTTTTTTTATCAGCGCACCCTTTGCAACACGCAGGCTTCCGACAAATCGCATGATTGAACTTTGTGACAAAATTAACCGCCCGGTAGTGCTGCTGGGTCATACGAAAGACCGGGAGGAGGCCACGCGGATACAGCAATTTTTCCAGCCGGGCAAAGTCAGCGAACCGTTTGAAACCGGGCTCAACGAATTAAACAAGAAGACAAGGATTTTCAACGGTGTTGGCAGCTTCAACCAAAATCAGATGGCAAGCCTGACGAAATACGCCTCACACGTCTTTACCTTTGACAATGAAATGGTACCCATTGCTTCCGCTTTTTCAAGGCATGTGGTCCTGATCATGGGCAACACGATCCCGCTATTCGGAAGGTTTCCATACAGGACGAAATTTACGGTGCTGGAAGTTGCAGGCCTGCCATGCAGGCCCTGCTCCGCAGGCGGGTTTACCCGCTGCCCGCGGGGTCATTTCAGGTGCATGAAAGAGATTGTTTTCGACTTTTACCTGTAGCCACCACGGACCAGCGGCACTCAGTACGCTCTTACAAGCCTGCCTTCCATGTAATTTACGTAGGCGCGGTTTACTACCCGCATACCGCCAGGGGTAGGATAGTTGCCGGTGAAATACCAGTCGCCCGTGTGATTGGGGCATGCCTTATGCAGGCTGTCCACGGTCTGGAATACGACTTCCAACTCCGCCTTCATCCCGGCTGGTCTGACGATCTCCGCGATCTTTGCAGAAATTTCGTCGTAGGTAAACTGGTCATACAACTTTTTGACGTGGTTTTGCGGGTGGTCGCTGTCTTTGGAAAGGAGGCATTGCTCATAGACTTCACCCAGCAGATAGTCCATACCCCGTTCTTTCAGGAGGGCGATCATGGCACGAAAGGCGACAAAGTCTGCCATCTTACTCATGTCAATTCCATAACAATCCGGGAACCGGATCTGCGGAGCGGAAGAAACCACGACAATTTTTTTCGGACCGATACGATCAAGCATAGTGAGGATACTCCTTTCGAGCGTGGTTCCCCGTACAATAGAATCATCGATCACTACAAGCGTATCGACATCCTTTCTGATTACTTCATACGTTGTATCGTATACATGCGGTACGAGTTCATTGCGATGTTCGTCACCGGCAATGAATGTCCGCATCTTCACATCCTTGAGTACGATCTTCTCGATGCGGGGACGGAAAGACAAAATTTCTTCCAGGGAATCCACGGACGGCTTCCCTTCGATAATGACCTCTCTCTGCCTGTTGATAAGATAGTTCTCCATCTCCTTCATCATCCCATAGAAAGCAGTCTCCGCTGTATTCGGAATGTAGGAGAAAACGGTGTTCTTGATATCGAAGTTGATGGCCCGCAAAACCTGCGGTACCAGCAGTTTGCCCAGCATCTTCCGTTCTCTATAGATATCGGGGTCATTTCCCCGTGAGAAGTATATCCGCTCAAAGCTGCAGGACTTCTTTTCACCGGGCCGCACAACCTGATGCTGCGCGTAGTCCCCAGTCCTGGAAATGATCAACGCATGCCCGGGTTGAATTTCTTCAATCTGTTTGTAATCAATGTTGAATGCCGCTTTGATGGCAGGCTTCTCTGAAGCGACCACCAGTACTTCGTCATCCGCATAGAAGTAGGCGGGACGGATACCGTTCGGATCGCGGACAACGAAGGCTGAGCCAGATCCGATAAGGCCCGCTATGGTATACCCACCGTCGAAATCCTTGCAGGCCCTGCGCAATACGCGCTGGAGATTGATCTCATTCTCAATGAAATCCGATATCTCCTGGTTCGTGAACTTATCCTTGTACTTCTCAAAAATGCCCTGTACCTCCTCGTCCAGAAAGTGACCGATCTTTTCCATGACCGTCACCGTATCCACCTTTTCTTTCGGGTGCTGTCCGAGATTTACGAGTATGTCAAAGAGGTCATCTACGTTGGTCAGGTTGAAATTGCCGGCCATAACCAGGTTACGGCTTCTCCAGTTGTTTTGACGAAGAAAAGGATGGACATTTTCGATGCTGTTCATCCCGTGCGTACCGTACCGGAGGTGGCCCAGCCAGATTTCACCCGTAAACGCCACATTCTGCTTGAGCCACTTTTCGTCCTGCCGTCTGCCGGGATCCGCCTTAAGGGCTTTCCTGTATTTCTTGCCTATTTTCTTGAAAAGATCCGCGATGGGTTGTTCCTTGATGGAACGATAACGGCTGATGTACCTGTAACCCGGCTCAACGTCGATCTTGATGTTTGCAATTCCCGCGCCATCCTGACCCCGGTTATGCTGCTTTTCCATCAGGATGTACATCTTGTTCATCGCGAAAGTCGGGCCGTACTTGTCGAGAAAGTACGAAAGCGGCTTCCGCAATCGTATGAGCGCTATTCCGCACTCGTGATGGATCTGATCAGTCATTTACGATCTTAAAACACAAAGGTAATTTTATTAATCCAACCCATCAACAGATTGGGCCGGAAGAACAATAACAGTATAGCCAAAACAAGAATTAGCCCGAAAAAATTTTTCCAGGTAACGTATTCTGTGGGTGTCCGGGAACCGGCTTTAAGGAAGGCATTGAGGGGGATCCGGAGGTAGTAAAACAGGGAAATAACAGTGTTCAGCAATCCCAGGACCAGCACCCAGAGCAGGAATGACTGGCCCGAACTCTGGTACGTACCATACAGTCCGGTAAAGATCAGGAGTTTGGCCGTAAACCCGGCCGTGGGAGGTATTCCCGTCAGGGAAATGAGCCCCGTTAACAGAAAGGTGTGCTCGAGTGGCGATGACCTTCCCGAGCCGGCAAAATCCGGAATGGTCACAATACCCAGCGATTCGAAGTATTGAAGATAAAAGAACACCAGGAAGTTCGCAGCCGTATAAATGGCCGCGTAAAAGAGCATGAACTGCATACCCTGAGGGGTGAAGGCAGCTACACCGATCAATAGAAATCCGGATTGGGCAATTGAAGAATATGCCATCATCCGCTTCGGACTTCGTTGCCTGAGCGCTCCGAAATTACCTGCCGAAATAGTGATTATGGCGATCAACGCAACGACAAATTGCCAGTCGATCAGGGATTGACCGTATGCATTTACCGCAAGAACGAACCGGGTGAGGATCCCCAGGCCGGCAAGTTTGGGCACGACTGAAAACAGGGCGACCACCGGCATTGGCGCTGCCTCGTATACGTCAGGTGCCCACACGTGCATCGGGGTCGCGGCGACTTTAAAAAGAAATCCCGCCAGGGATAGCAGTCCGGCTACAAGTAGCAAATTCGATTGATGCAGATGCAGGTGATCCGCAAATTCAGTTGAAGCAATATCGGCCGTACCGGTAAGCCCGTACAGCAGGGTGAATCCGTAAAGCATGGTGGCTGATGCTGTTGCTCCGAAAAGAAAGTACTTCAGGCTTCCTTCCGCTCCCGTTTTTCCAAACGTATAGCCTGTAAGCACGTATGAGCTGAGGGATATCAGTTCAATGGAAAGGAATACCATAACAAGGTTTGTGCTCATCAAAAGCAGGTGAGCTCCAAGCATCACGGCAAGTACCAGAGCGGTATACTCCGGTACGTACCTCCGGATCAGTCCCCGTTGCAGCGACATGAGGAATGTCATCATACCGGCCACGTCACACAATATTTTCAGCCATGCGGAAAAATCGTCGCTTCGTATCATTCCGGAGAACAGCACGACAGGCGTGGATTGCTTTCCCAAATCCAGCAAGGTCATAACCAGCGAGACACCTGTTGCAAGGATGGCGAAGAGGACTATCCCCCGTGTAGCGCTTCCCGACCGCAGGGAAGGAATGGAAATGCCTGCGATAAGTACCAACAGAATTCCAGCACACAGAACCAGTTCAGGAGCAAAAAATGGCAAGCTCCGGTATATCCATTCCAGTTTTTCAAGTATACCCGATTCCACTTTCACGATAGCAGGGATTTGGTCAGTTGCTGCCCAATAGCATGGCGACAAATTCACGGGCGAAAGGATTGATATAATGGAGTAGCAATTGCGGGAAAATACCAAAGACCACAGTAGCCAGGGCAAGGGGTACGAACATGAGCTTCTCGCGCTGATTCAGGTCTTTGAGCTGCTCCGGCATAGCAGGATCCCTGACATACAGTACACCAAAGAACATGCGTTGGATAGTCCACAAATAGTAGGCAGCCGCCAGCGCAAGCCCCAGTGTAGCGATGATGGCGAGACTGAGGTGGATCACCTCCGACCTGAAGGCACCCAGGAAAACCATGATTTCTGCAATAAAGCCTGAGAATCCGGGGAGCCCTAAGGATGCAAAGAAGGCAATCAGTACCACCACGAAGTACGAGGGCATGATCCTGACGAGACCCGAATAATTTTCTATCATTCGGTCGTTTGTCCTGTCATACAGCACTCCCGCTATCAGGAAAAGCATTGCCGTAATTATACCGTGACTCACCATCTGGTAAACTGCACCGGAAAGACCTTCCTCAGTGACCGAGGCCATGCCTAACAGCACAAAGCCCATATGGGATACCGAGGAGTAGGCGATAAGTCGCTTCAGGTCTTTGCTTGCCATGGCCGTAAGTG
>DATBVZ010000493.1:0-6342 GCA_036515095.1 Cyclobacteriaceae bacterium
CTATGGTCCATGGCTTTGCATCCCCCCTGCTGTCCCACGCGGCCAGGTCGCCGCTGGCGTTGATCACGCCGCCCTTTACGCCGCGGGCCATCATTAACTGCCTAACGCGGTCGGCCGCGTAACCCTTGCCTATCGCGCCAAAGCCGATGTGCATGCCCGGCTCGCTCAGGAATATTCTGTTGCCAGCCAGGAATTTTACTTTCCCATAACCCACACGCTCAAGCGCCGCCTTTACCTTTTCGTGGCCAGGTATGATAAAATGTTCGTGTTTGAAATTGTACAGTTTCTTCAGGATACTGGCCGTGATATCAAACGCCCCTTGTGTAATCCGTGAAAGTTCGTGGCATCGCTTCAGCAACGAATAAACCTCTGCATCGACGCGAACCGGCTCAATGCCTGCTGCTTTGTTTAACAAGGCTGTCTGTGAGGTCTGGCTGAATTCGGTCAACATATCTTCGATGCGTTTCACTTCGCTGATGCACGCCTCCAACAGAGCGTATCCCGATCCTTCGTCGGTGATGAGCACGAACTCGAAGGTCGACCCCATAAGCCGGGCTTGTCTTCTCATTTCAACGGGTCTGCTCATCTTTCAGCTGACTGTCTAGCATGGATACGAAATCCGCAGCTGGCCCGTCGTTAAAGATCAGGGTGACAAGTACGGAACGGTCGGGACGGATTAGTACCAGGTGGGGAAAAAGTCCCTTCGGATTGTATTGTTCCGCCAGGGCGTCGTAGTGCATTCTCAACTCCTTCGAAAATTTGTTGCGTTGTGGAAAATCGGCCCGCAGGATCACCAGTTCGCCCTCAGCATACTCGAGAAATGACTCGTTGGAGAGTACATTCTTCTCAAACCGGATACACGGCGCACACCAGTCGGACCCGGCAAATACAAGCAGCACCGCCTTGTCCGAGCTTTCCGCTTCAGCAAATGCTTCAACCGGGTCATCGTGGATCTGCCCTGGAAGGGGGGCACAAGACAGGAGGTAAACAAGTATCAATAATATCCTTTGACGCACAACCTGGGTTTGAGGTCCAAATTTCATGAAGTTTTCGGGGAAATAAAAGTTCCCGCTCTAAGCACTAAAGCACTGAATCTCCCTAAGGGTTTCCATATCGCTACATGTCACCCCATCAACCTTTCCAGACAATTCGCCAAATCGGCATATGGCTTGACGGATGACGGGAGCAATTGTAATATGAGAGGAGATAATTTCGTTCTTGCTGCATGGAAAAACTTAACCGGTTCTTCTGGTGGTGCTCCGGAGCACACCAGGATCTTCTTGTCAAATGCCCGACGGAATCCAGCAAGTACGTCGGCATTGGTGCTACCGTATTTTTTACCGGCGTATTTGCAACGCTGGCAGCATCCTATGCTTTGTACACTGTCTTCGACAATCCATGGCCGGCCCTCGCAGTGGGAGTGGTCTGGGGACTCATGATCTTCAACCTTGACCGTTACATTGTTTCCAGCATGCGAAAGGAAGGAAACACCGGGAAGGAGTTGCTGACCGCTCTGCCCCGGATCGTCCTTGCGGTTCTGATCTCCGTGGTGATCGCCAAACCGCTGGAGATGAAGATCTTCGATAAGGAGATACGCGGCGAACTCACCATCATGGAGCAACAAACCAGAACGGCTCAGGAAAATGAGATCCGCGCGCGGTACGCACAGGATCAGCAACGGCTGACTTCAGAAATTGAAAGCCTGAAGCAGGAGATCCTTGCCAAGACCTCCTCGCGCGACGAACTGCGTCGACTGGCGCAGGCTGAAGCTGACGGCACTGGCGGCACCATGCGGAGAAATGCAGGACCGATTTATGCCATCAAAAAGGCCGATGCTGATCGCGTGGATCAGGAGCTTGCCACGCTTACCCAACGCAATGAGTCGCTGATCCGCGAAAAGGTCGCGGCATCGCTCCGCAATGACTCCCTGGTCAATGCAGAAATTCTTACACTGGAGAAACAAAGGCTTGACGGTCCGGCAGCACGCATGGAAGCTTTGAGCCGGCTCACCTCCTCCAGCAACGCGATATGGCTGGCTAACTGGTTTATCGTTCTCTTGTTCATTGCGGTTGAAACCGCTCCGGTATTTGTGAAGCTGATCTCCCTGCAGGGTCCCTATGATCACCTCCTGAAAATTGACGAACACGTCTTCGAAGGACAGCGCATTGAACAAGTGGCCCAGACCAACGCCACAATCAAGGCACGCAACGAAAGCCTCCCGCAAACGGAGAAGGAATTTGTTACGGAAAGATTGGATCTGAAGTTGAACGGATCGTGATGAATAATAGGCAGTGGGCAAGCAGGCAGCAGGCAAGCATGGCAGAAGCAATAGCAAGAGTACCGGGGTAATCGAACAGTGACGTTTATCCCAGGCCCATTCACTCATTTGCCCATTTCGTTCCGGTTAGAGACTCTTCCACAAATACAACGTCGCGTACGCTTCCCAGCCCTTGTATTTCTTAAACACTCTTGCAACCTCAGCGAGGGTAGGTTTGCGGTCGAGTTTCAGTTGATATTTCAGTGCGTTATGGAGGCCGGCGTCTTCCAGGGGGAAGGCATCGGGAAAATGAAACGTTTTCATCAGCGCGTAGCTGGCCGTCCAGTTGCCAATACCTTTGATTTGCATAAGCATTTCTTTTGCTTCCCGGAGAGACTGGCCACGCAGTTTTTCCTTGGAGAGGCTTCCTGACGCAAACGCTTCGGCTATGCCGATGGTGTAGTTACTTTTTTGCCGGGAAAATTGTAAGGGAAGCAAGTCGTCACTCCTCAACTTCGAGACAGTCCCTGGATCGGGAAAAAGATAATGCGTTCTGTCGTCAACCGTTACGCGGCCGCCAAACTTCTCGACAAAACGTTGTTTCAGGGTATACGCAAAGCTCAGGTTGATCTGTTGTCCTATCACCGCCCAAACGAGCGATTCAAACAGATCCGGATGACCGACAATTCGGTAGCCACGGTATTGTTTCACCAGCTCTTTAAGGTGCTTGTCGCGGGTTGCCATGGAGTAGAATGGTTTCATGTCCGTGTCCAGATCGAACCATTCGCGGATATAGGCTTCGAGTGCGGTTCTTATGTCGGGTGTACAGGCGGTATTGAGCACCTCAACCTGTAGTGACCTGTTTTTCATTTCGCGCAGACGGAACAATACCGCCTGGGCGTTGACGCGCATGAGTTTCACGACATGATCCCCATCGCAGGCATGAAGGATCTCGCGGGGCGAACGCTTTAGGAAACTCAGGCAGAGGCCAAAGTCAAACTCATCAGGAACCGGAATAATAAATAAATTCTTCACCTTGTAAAGAAAGGGAAATCTGTGGATTAATTGGTGTGTGGCTGACGGTCATCGGTAGTTTCAGTGAATAAGTCCGGTGCATCGGATGTTTACCGAAGCAGAGTATTTTGTCAGCTACCTGCTGCATTTTTCTTTGAGAAACTGGCTTCGCTGGGGGGGTAAGATTTCGGCCCGTTGGTCAGCGGTGCTCATTCAGGTAACTTTCCGCCACCGTCAGCAGGAAATCCCTCCCCTTGGTATTTCCCATGCCCAATATGCTATCATATTTGGTGGCAATAGGCAGCCCGGCAAGGTCTTCCATTTTCGTGCCCTCCTTCAGCGCAGCAGCTACCTGGTCGTAGATATCTCTAAGCTGGTCGCGCAGTGCCTGGACGTCTGTCTTACTGGCTACTTCACCGTGTCCCGGAATTACCCGGGAATCATTATCCATCATCGCAAGCAATTTGTCCAGGTTGGCGATGAAACCTTCAACAGAGCCTCCGCTTCTTAAGTCGATATAGGGGTAGCCGTATCGGACAAAACTATCGCCCGCGTGGAAGATATCGGATTGAACAAAATGAATGATAACATCCCCGTCGGTATGGCCGGCCGTGAAATGAACCACCTCTATATCTTCATTATTCATATGGAAATTCACATTCGTGGAAAACGTGATAACCGGCCACGCTTCCTTGCTCCTCGCCGGGCCTTTCTGACCCGTTTCCTCGTTATCATTTTCCGCCATCATCCTTCCGCGTACGTTGTTATGGGCCACGATCGTAACACCCGACTGTTTGAAATTCTCATTTCCCCCGCTGTGGTCACCATGTATGTGGGTATTGACGAGGAAGGTGATCTTACCCGTGTCCAGCTTACTGATTGCCGCTTTGATTTTCCCTGCGAGCGGAGCGTACTGGTCATCGATCATAATGATGCCATCCGGGCCTGTCAGGACGCCAATGTTTCCGCCGGAGCCCTTAAGCATGTAGATATGGTCAGTGAGCTTTACAGGTTCAATCCGGACATCATCAAAGTTTTGTTGCGCGTGCGCGGTCATTGCGAGCAATACCTGCACGAAGATCAGGATATTTTTTTTCATGGTATGCGATTGGCGGACAGGCTTAAATTTATGAAGACCATCCTTCATTTCCACCGTTTTCCTCTGCTGGTTGAAAACCACTATGAATGCTGAAGGGAACAGGTTGAATGGACCGCAGAACCAAATTTGGGCTGAATAAGGACCTTCCAAAATAAAATATTTTGCTCCTGCCAATCCGTAATTCTGTAAAATCCCATAACTTAAATTAACTAAACCTAAACCCCTATGAATACTTCAAAATTCGCGATCGCCACCCTCACGGGGGGAATGGCGTTCTTCTTCCTGGGCTTTCTTGCCTATGCCGTCGTCTTTGAAAGTTTCTTTGTCGACCATGCCGGAACCGCTACCGGCGTGATGAATACGGAGATGGTATGGTGGCCACTGATCCTTGGCAATCTGGCACACGCCGCTCTCCTGACGTACATATTTATGAAGTGGGCCAACATAACAACCTTTGGAAGTGGAATTAACGCCGGCGCAACGATTGGATTCCTAATCTCCCTGGGCTTTGACATGATCACCTATGATACCACCAACATCATGGACCTGACCGGAGCCACAGTCGATGTGTTCATCTACACCGTTATGTGCGGGATCGTAGGTGGAATAATAGGATGGATATTGGGACGCGGGATAAAAGATTAAGTTGAAGGATGGAAGCGTTAAGGGGTTAAATAGTGGAATGAAGAAAACCCGTAGTCACAAGGAATGCTTTCGGCGGATGGCTAAAGTCAACCATTCGCCGCTAACATAACTTGCCGTTCCTTTCCAAAAGAAGATCGTTCTTATTAACATAGAAATCTAATTCCGGAACCATGGTGGCACGGATAGCAATTATTGGATTTTTCTTTCTCAGCCTGGCGTGCACACGAAACACACCGGTACAGGAGGAGGAAACTGACCAAATTTCTGATTATTCATCGTTTGCCATCAAGCGCGGCACCAACATCGCGCACTGGCTGTCGCAAAGCAACCGGCGGGGCCATGAGCGCGACACCTTTTTCACCCGTATGGATATTGAATACATCGATTCGGCAGGATTTGATCACATCCGTCTCCCAATTGATGAGGAGCAGATGTGGGACGAAAACGGAAGCCGGAACGACTCTGCATTTCAACTGTTAAACGAATGCCTCACCTGGTGCAATGAGTCAGGGCTGCGTGTGGTACTCGACCTGCACATCCTCCGGTCACACTACTTCAACGCTGAAGAGAAGCCCCTCTGGTCCAAGCCGGAAGAACAGGACAAGTTCATCCGGCTGTGGAAAGACCTTTCCTCGGCGGTCGGCCACTGGTCAAACGGAATGCTTGCCTATGAGTTCATGAATGAACCGGTAGCTGACGATGCCGAACAATGGAATGTTCTGCTGGCACGGGTGGCAGACTCCATCCGGAGTTGGGAACCGGAACGCGTGCTGGTAATCGGCTCCAACCGCTGGCAGTCGGCAAACACGTTCGATGAACTGAAGGTACCTGCCAATGATCCCAACATACTGCTGAGCTTCCACTTCTATGAACCTTTTCACCTGACGCATTACCAGGCATCGTGGACAAGACTGAAAGACTTTCAGGGAACGGTTAACTATCCGGGCCAGATCGTGGCAAACGGTGCGCTGCCTGAAGAAAAAAGGATTTACAACCGAGATACCCTGGAAAAGATGATGCGGAAACCCATTCACCTTGCCGACAGCCTTGGCCTCCCGCTGTACTGCGGGGAGTTCGGCGTGATAGAAAAGGCACCTGTCGAATCAAAGCTCGCGTGGTACAGGGACATGGTAGCGATCTTTGAAAAGAATAACATCAGTTACGCGAACTGGAACTACAAGGCCGGATCGTTTGGGATCGTGGATGAGAATATTACACCGGATCAGCCCATGATCGATATTCTTGTAGCGAATCCATAGCGGTCGAACAGATTACACCCAGGATCCGCGGTTGCCGCAGCGACGCGCAAAGAAATACCTTAGCTTAT
>DATBVZ010000494.1:0-5225 GCA_036515095.1 Cyclobacteriaceae bacterium
ATTTTGAAGTTTTGACACACCGTAGAAAAATTCATCATCAAGCGTGCTGAACGATATCATTACCTGGGGATGCCAGTGCGATTGTTGGGGTGGCGCTTTGTACGTGCCTGTTATTTCTACTATTTTGTCATAGAACCGGACCTTCGTTCCAACAAGATCGGTATGTCCGAAGTACTGCGTCGCTGCCTTATCGGATAGCATCATCGTAAATGGCCTGTTCAGGGCAGTGCTCTTGTTGCCCGACAGCACCTCCAGCGAAAATATATTGAATACTGAAGGCTCAATGAAGTATGCGTTTTCAAACTCAACAGTCTTGGGTTCGGATGCTTCCCCTAATATCATCGAAGGCGTAAAGGGACCAAGTGCGCGAACTGTTTCGAGGATGTCGGGAAAATCATTTTTCAACAATGGCGCAAAGGGTGCTGCCAGGTGACCAAGATGCATATGCGCGGTTCCATCATCGCGGACAAAATTTCTAGTCACGCGGTAGATACGATCAGCACTCTGATTATACCGGTCATAACTTAATTCGTCGCTAATGAAAATGGAAATCAGCAGGCATCCTGTCAACGCCAGCGCCAGTCCGAGAATGTTGATACCGCTAACCAACTTGTTTCTGGTAAAGAGGCGGAAGGCAGTTTTCAGGTAGTTGAGCAACATGATGGATGCGTTTCATAGCCCCTTGCGAATAGCAAGCCAACTGCGCAAGATCGCAATATAGGCCATTTGGAGGGTATTGCGGTTGATTACCGGACAGATTCGTGCGAAACCGGACGGAAAATGACCTTTATACCTTTATGCCTTTATACCTTATCCCCGTATTTTCGCATCTCCCTTTTCCCGTATCCCCCTCAACTCCCCGGAATGTTCGGTTCAAGGAAACCTCCATCAGTTCGGTAATTCAGGGCAGCCGTGGTCCCTGCTGTTACATCGATGGTAACGCCGGTAATTCTTCTTGCCAAACCGGAGGCGAGGAAGACCGCGGTTGAAGCAATGTCCTTCATGGAAGGAAGATCCTTAAGCATCGTATCCGATTTCAGTTTTTGAAAGACCTCATTTACTCCCGGCGCGCTGCTTTCAATAGCTTCTCTGAAAGGTCGCGAATCCAGTGATCCCGCCGACCGGATATTCACTACCCGGACGCCGGATGGTCCCAGTTCAGAAGCCAGGTTTCTCGAAAAGGCTTCTATGGCGCAACAAACGGGACCGAAACCGCCCACCCCCGGATAACCAATTCCTCCGGGTGTAGCAGTCAATGACAGAATAACGCCTGAACCCTGTCTGCTCATTAGTCTGCCGGCCGCTGTTGCGGTTAAAAAATGAGTATGCATGGCGAGGGTTACAGGACGGACAAAGTCATCCACTTTCATCTTTATTAATGGTATATTTTGTAAAACCTCAAGACCGATAAGGTTAAAGGAGATATCGACAGTTCCGGCTTTCCTTTTTACCTCTTCAAGATGCGATTGAACGGCGTTTTCATCCAACCCATCAACCCGGGCCGCCTCAGCCAAACCGCCACCGGATAGGATTTGATCCGCAACCCTTTGGGCAACATCAGGATGACGATTGGTAACGAATACCCTTGCTCCGGCTCTGGCCATTTCCCGAGCGACAGCTCCGCCCAGTGACGGACTGGCTCCATAGATCACTGCATTCTTTTTAGTCAACATATGCTTGGATTTATTATATGCCGCCTTCTAATTCCATTCAAAAGTACAATACAGCGATGCCCCGAACAGGGGTGGTTTGCGACATTTAGCGGGGATCAAATTGAAAGTTTGTGCTTCGGAATCTTACCGCGGAGCCGCCGAGGATCAATCCCGTCCGGGCAACAATAGATTAAGGCATTTCTACCCCAAAAAAATTTATTGTGAGAAAATTGCAGGAATTCCAAACCCTAATTAACTTTACACCGTTAAGTTACTTATCAACCGCAAATCGCCATGACGATTTCAACAAGAAAAGAGCGGCAGAAAGAGGAATTGAGGACCAAAATCCTGCAAGCCGCCAAGGAATTGTTCATGGCAAAAGGTTTTGAAGATACTTCCATCCGGAACATCGCTGAACGAATTGAATATTCACCCACTACTATCTACCTGTACTTCAGAGACAAGGATGAGATCTTCCATGCGCTTCACAGCGAGGGTTTTGCCTTGCTTAACCAATACTTTAAGCCGTTAGCCCATGTGGGCGATCCTTTTGAAAGATTGAAGGCCCTTAACGAGGCCTACATTACTTTTGCCATGGAAAATGGCGAATTCTACGACCTGATGTTCATCATAAGGTCACCCATGAAATCGCTGTCTGAAGATGATTCCAAATGGGAAGAAGGAAACAGAGCTTTCGGATTCCTACTGGAAACAGTTACCGAATGCATCAGCAAAGGATACTTCAAGGGTATGGATCCGGAAATCCTTGCCTTCACAACCTGGTCAATGGTGCATGGAATCTGTTCACTCGAGATCCGTAACCGTTGCTCGGTCGTGAGCGACCTAAACCAGGAAAATCTTGCCATGAAAGCAAGCGACATGGTGATCGAAATCTTAGAACGCATGCACAAAACGCACTGACAAAAAATTTTGACCTGATACTTAACAGTGTAAACTTAATGATCGATGAAAATTAAACTCTGTAAACCTCGCTCCGGCAGATTCCTGACTGCACTGCTGGTGATGTTGTCTCCAGGACTGACCCACGCGCAATCCTTGCTGGATAATTACATACACGAAGGATTGGATGGCAACCTTGTGCTCCAGGAAAAAAACCTTTCGTTGGAGCAGGCCGAAAAGTCTTTGCAAATCGCGCGATCCTATTTTCTTCCCTCCATCGATCTGCTGGCTGACTATACTTCCGGAGAAGGGGGAAGAAGTATTTCTTTTCCGGCCGGAGACTTGCTCAATCCCGTATACGCCACCCTCAACGAGATGACCCAGAATGACGCTTTCCCACAGATTGAAAACGTCACCGAAAACTTCTTTCCAAAAAATTTCTACGATGTGAAGATCAGAACGTCACTCCCGCTGATCAACACCGATCTGCGCTTGAATCGCTCTGTTCAAAGTCAGGAGGTGATGATGAAACAGTACGAGCTTGAAGGCTACAGAAGACAGTTGGTGATGGACATTAAGACTGCCTACTACAATATACTATCAGCAAAGGCAGCTGTAAAAATTTATGAAAGCGCACTCACCCTTATTACTAAAAATGTCGAGATCAATGAATCCCTTCTTGCAAACGGAAAAAGCCTGCCCGCCAATCTCATTCGTTCAAAAAGCGAACTCGAGCGGGTTAAAGCAGAACTGACCAGCGCACACAACCAGGAAGCGAACGCTAAAAAATATTTCAACTTTCTGCTGAACAGGGACCTTGCCGCTGAAGTGCCTGTGGATTCATCCACTGAAAACGATGCTGTGGACAAGGTTGATGAAAGTTCTGCTGAGACTACAGAACGGGAAGAGATCAAAATGTTAAAGACCGTTCAGGAGATCAATGAGACTTCAGTTAAAATGAAACAGCTTAATCGCATTCCTAAGGTCAACGCGTTTCTTGACATTGGCAGCCAGGCGTATAACTGGCAGGTTAATGAAGATTCCAGGTATTACCTGGTTGGCGTCCAGCTGTCGTTGCCGTTATTTCAGGGCTTTCGGAACAATCTCAGTATTCGTCAGGGCGAGCTGGAGATAGAAAAAACGCAAAAACAAATTCTGCAGACAAACCGGAAACTGGAGCTTGCAGCAGACATTGCAAGAAATGATTTGCTGACCGCAAGGCAAAATTATGTGGCGGCGAAAGAGCAACTTAAGTCAGCCCAAAGCTACTTTCGCCTCATCGAGAGAGGCTATAGGGAAGGCGTGAATGCGCTCATCGAGTTTATCGATGCGCGCAATCAGCTCACCACTTCCCAGCTCCAGCGAAATCTCCGTCAGTTTGAAATGCGCGTAGCCGAAGCCCGGCTCGAACGCGAAACAGCGTCGTACACATTTGAACATTAACAAAAGTCTTAACTCCGGAATTATGAAACATTTACTGAAAATCACCCTAATTACAACGGCAGTCATCAGCCTTACTGCAATTGTGCAATCTTGTACCGATGGCAAAGCCAATACCGATAGTATTCCAAAGAAGACCGAATCTATTCCGGTTAAGGTACTCCGTCCTGAACGGTCTTCTGATCAAATCATAATTAAAGCATCCGGTCGGCTCACCACAGATGATGAGGCTGTCCTGTCATTCAAAACAGCGGGTATTGTTAATGCTGTATTGGTAAAGGAAGGTGATCAGGTGAAAAGGGGTCAGGTTCTTGCTACCCTGAACCTTACCGAGACCAATGCGCTGGTTGCGCAGGCCCGACATAACTATGAGAAGGCACAACGCGATTTTCAGCGCGTCACTAATTTATACAAAGACAGTGTCGCTACACTGGAACAACTGCAAAATGCGGGAACGGGACTTGCCGTTGCCAAAGAACAATTGGAAGTCGCCGATTACAACCGGAGTTTCTCTCAAATATACGCGCCCGCAAACGGATATGTGCTGCAAAAGTTTGTTAACCCCGGACAGGTGGTTGGCACAGGTGATCCTGTTTTAATGACCAATGGTGCGATCGGTAGCAAATGGATCTTGAAAATTGGCGTCAGCGACCGGCAGTGGGCTTCTATTGATGTGAATGGAAAAGCCGGCGTTAGGATAGATGCATTTCCAAGCCGGGAATTCAAGGCGGTTGTTATTCGCAAATCAGGTGCTTCCGATCCACAAACAGGAGCATTTACAATAGACCTTCTGGTCAGGCATCCGGATGCAAAGTTTGCTAACGGAATGTTTGGTTCGGCAGATGTCACTTCAGCAAGACCGCAAGCTTCATGGAGCATACCGTATGAGGCGGTATTGGATGCCAACGCAAACGAAGGGTTTGTTTTCGTTACAAATGATTTCAAAACTGCCATCAGACAGCCGGTGGTTATCGAATCGTTCGACGGCACTGCCATTCGTATCAGCAAAGGGCTGGAAGATGCAGGGGCTCTGATTGTTTCAGGAAGCGCCTATCTGTCAGACAGTTCATCCATCACCGTGGTTAAATAAATCATTATGAAGATTTCAGAATACGCAGTAAAGAACTACCAGTTTACACTCATTATGTTTTTGATGGCGGTGGCCGTAGGCGTGGCTACTCTGTTCACTATGCCAAGAAGCGAGGATCCTGAGATTCAGGCGCCTCAATATTC
>DATBVZ010000495.1:0-2316 GCA_036515095.1 Cyclobacteriaceae bacterium
AGCGAAAAGGAAATCATCGGCAGAGACATCCTTCAACATTTTGAATCGCCAAAACAATCTTTGCGATCCTTTGCGTCTTAGCGCCTTAGCGGTAAAATTCAGCGCACGCATTTGCAAACTTACGCGTGAACGGGATCGTCAGCCAGAACCCCGACCTAACCAATGGCCTGCCCGAAGGTGAGCAGTGTACCATTGGGATCGATTACCGCAAACTCCCGCTGTCCCCACGGTTTATCTTCCAATTTGCCATTGGGGTGGATTGCGATACCCTTTTCCTGGAACCTCCGGTACATCGAATCAATCTCCTTATCTATACGGAGGTAGATCATAAAATCGGATTTGCCAGGCACAAGATCAGGGTAAGAAAAAAAATGCATTTCCGCACCCTCCAAACTAACTATTATGTAATCACCGTAGTCTGACCTTAAAGCAAATCCCAACTGGTTTACATAATAATCTACTGTCTGTTGCTTGTCAATAAAAGGTAATTTGGGTATGGCAGATGTGATCATACTTTTTTCAAACTTACAGGAAATTACACAATGTCGCGTTGGCAAGTCAAAAATTCTGAAAACTCATTTTCAACCGCAAGCAATTGTGTCCTTACCCTGTACAGGTCATGAAACGTGTCGTTTGCCTCTTGATATTGCTCATCATGGTCCTGCTCTGCGCAAGCTGGCATGGATTTAATGGAGAAAGAGTTGAAGAATTGAAAAGACGGCTTCCGATTAGCGATTGTGTTGTTGCCTACCGCTTTTGTCTTTGCTTACTTAGGAGAAATGAGTGATTGAGTGCTAACTTAAGTGCGAGAGTAAACTATTGTACCGGTCGGTTACCAACTCTTTCTTAATGGTCTCCAATACCAGCCCAAATGTTTCCGCCGGGGCATTTGCTTTGAAGGCCTTAAGCATGGCAACGCTTTCCTGCCCGGCCTGAGCGGGGATAATATACTTCAACCAGAGCAGAAGTACGGGAAATTGTATGCTTTGCATTATGTCGATCCGGTGCTGTATTAATTCCTCGTCCGTAAAGTGCTCCTGTAAAAGTCGTTCCGTTACGGTCTCTTCTTCGTAAATGTGCTCAAAATACTGGCTTTGAAACAGGGAGAAGCTTAGATAATAAGCATGAATGTCATCCGAAGACTCATTCCCTGAGAACCGGATCAATTGCTGTTCCAAAGCCTGCTGGATTTCCTCCAGTCTTTCATGGTCATGCCTGTCATGTTCTGACGACCCGGGAGCCCGTTGTTCCAGGTGCTTTAAAGTATGCTCGTTTTCCGTGTGAACATGATCATTGAGCAGGGTGAACATTTCCTCGCCCAGCGCTTTCAGACGATGTAGGGGGGTTGGATCACTGAAATCAGTGTAGCCAAGGCGGAGTGAGAATTGCGAAATTACGTTGCGAAGCCCCTTATGCGGCGCTGCGAATGATTTGATCCGCGTCATCGTATTGAATTTTTTATGGTACAAAGATGAGGGACGGGTAATCCAGGTAATTGTAAAAAATCGTTTATTGATCCTTGCTGAAAAACGATTCCGGTGTTTCCCCGGTGAAATTCCTGAATTCTTTAATGAAATGTGCCTGGTCGTAAAACCCGGCTTCATATCCCAGCGCCGTCAGGGAGTTGTCCGGGTTATAGCTGTTAATGGTATGTTTGAAGCGAACGAGGGAAGCAAATTTCTTTGGCGATGTTCCTACCACTTGCCTGAATCTTTTTTCCAGCGGACTTTGACTGATGTTGAGCTGATCCATTAGCTGGCGTACCCTGATATTGCCCTTACTTTTATGAATTAACCCGAGCGCCGCAACTACCAGCTTGTCAGTTTCAGTATGCCTCATTTGGGAAATCAGAAAATGCTCCACAACTTTTATTTTCTCCGGATGTGTACCTGCTTCAGAAAGCTGTCCTTCGAACATGAGCAATCGGGAACGAAGTATAAAGTTGTCGAGAGAAACACTTTCGTTGAACAGTTCATGGATTGGCTGCCTGAAAAATGCAGCCGCACCACCCGCTCTGAATAATACCAGTACCGTTCCGGTATCCGGTGAATTCTTAAAGACGCGGTAGGTGTCCCGAAGACCTGTTATTCCGGAAGTGGAAAGCTTTATCTCCTTATCCTCTGCCAGGTGTGAAAGTCTCCCCTTGAACTGGAATCCCAATACAACGCCTGTATCCGGCAGCACCCGGTAGGTCGTTTCCGGAGTAGACTCTGATATAATAAAATTCTGCACATAAGGTTTCAGTATATCGCAGGGTAAGTGAATCCTGTTTGCCATTTTGAGGATGGATCGGCCTGATTAAAGATAGCTCATATC
>DATBVZ010000496.1:0-9280 GCA_036515095.1 Cyclobacteriaceae bacterium
GTTTTTCTTCGATGCTGATTTCTTTTTCTTTTGGTTTTGTTCGTTTGGGGGATTCCTTCTTTGCGGTTTTGCCGGCGGTTCCGAAGGGATCGCTTTTCATGGAAAGGCTGATCCTCTTTCGGGTTGCATCAACCTCGCTGACGGTGACTTCGACCTTTTGCTGTACCGCGACCGCCTGCGTGGGATCTTTTACAAATTGGTCCGCTATGTGACTGATATGAACCAGGCCATCCTGGTGCACGCCGATATCCACGAACGCGCCGAAGTTGGTCACATTGGTAACAATGCCGGGTAGCTTCATTCCTGTTTTCAGATCGCTGATGGTAGTTACTCCTTCCGTAAAGCTGAAGGCTTCAAATTTCTCGCGCGGATCCCTGCCCGGCCTTTCGAGTTCAGCCAGAATGTCATGAAGGGTAGGAAGACCGACTTTTTCATTGACATACGTTTTCAGGTCAAGCCTGCCCCGGAGTTCAGCGCTGTCCATGAGGTCACTGACCGTACATGAAATATCAGCGGCCATTCGTCCGACGATGTTGTAGCTCTCGGGATGCACGGCGCTTCTGTCCAGGGGGTTTTCAGCATTATGAATCCGAAGGAAACCCGCGGCCTGTTCAAATACTTTTTCACCTAACCGGGGAACTTTCATCAGTGATTCCCTGTCACGGAACGGCCCGTGCGTATTTCGGTGTTCAACAATATTCCTTGCCAGTGATTCGCTCAGGCCCGATACATACGACAGGAGTTCCTTGCTGGCCGTGTTAATCTCAACGCCGACAGAATTCACGCAGCTCATCACCACGTCGTCGAGACCCTGCTTCAGTTTGACCTGATCCACATCGTGCTGGTACTGGCCGACGCCGATCGACTTTGCATCGATCTTCACCAACTCGGCGAGGGGATCCATGAGCCTTCGCCCGATGGACACCGCGCCGCGAACAGTTACGTCTTTGTCGGGGAATTCTGTGCGGGCCGCCTCTGAGGCGGAGTATACGGAGGCGCCGCTTTCATTCACGACCATGATAACCACGTGCCGGGGTATGCCTGCGGCGCGTGCGAACGCTTCGGTCTCGCGGCCCGCCGTACCGTTACCGATGGCGATCGCTTCGATGTTGTATTTTGCAACAAGTTCGTTTACTGTTGCGGCGGATGCTGCTACTTCCCGCTGAGGTTCATTGGGAAAGATGGTGGTGTTATGCAGCAATTTTCCCTGTTTGTCGAGACAGACAAGTTTTACGCCCGTTCTGAATCCGGGGTCCATGGCCAGCACGGTCTTTTGTCCGAGGGGCGAGGCGAGCAAAAGTTCGCGGAGGTTGGATGCAAAGACCTTAATGGCTTCTTCATCGGCTTTCATCTTTGACTCCATCCTGATCTCTGTTTCCAGTGACGGTCGCAGCAGCCGCTTGTAGCCATCGCGGATTGCCAGTTTGATCTGATCGGCAGCCTTTCCTGCCGTGTGAACAAATTGTTTCTCCATGGCGGATACCGCATCTTCTTCGGGCGGAAGAATATCCATGGCGAGTATTCCTTCCTTTTCACCGCGGCGCATCGCCAGCAAGCGGTGGGAGCGAACCTTTGCAATGGGTTCTTTCCATTCGAAATAGTCTTTGAATTTTTGTCCGGCTGTCTCCTTTCCTTTGTGTACCCGCGATTCGATTACACCCTCTTTCCAGAAGAGTTCGCGTATTCGCTTTCTTGTTTCCTGGTTTTCGCTGACCATTTCAGCGATGATGTCGCGGGCTCCTTCCAGCGCGTCCTGGGCGACGGTAACCCCAAGCTCCTCGTTGATGAAGGAAAGGGCAGCCTCATCCGGATCAAACTTTTCCTGGGCGAGGATGCGCAAGGCGAGTGGTTCGAGGCCTTTTTCCCGGGCAATCCCTGCGCGTGTTCTTCGCTTGGGTTTGTAGGGCAGGTAAATGTCTTCGAGTTCGGCGAGGGTTGCGGCGCCGACGATGGATTGCATGAGTTCGGCTGTAAGCTTACCCTGCTTCTCAATAGTGTTAACGATAGACTCACGGCGTTTATCCAGTTCGCGAAGCTGATCGATCCGGTCGCGGATGGTTGCGATGGCAACTTCATCCATGCTGCCGGTGCGTTCTTTTCTATACCGCGCGATGAACGGGATGGTGGCGCCTTCTGCAAGAAGTCCCGCTACCGCTTCGACATATTTTTTCTGTAGGGAAAGTTCTTTTGCGATCAGGTCAACCCATCGTCCGATGTGCTCTTGTTCCATGCTAAAGGAAAGGAGGGGCTAATGTAGGCGTTGAACGGATAACTTACAAGGATGGCAGGGGTTGGGGGGCGGAAGTGTATTATCTATATTTTACTTATCCTCCTACTGTCTTTCGCAGGGCATCCACGAGGCTATCCCACAGGTCATTCAGTTCTTTCAGGTCATCAAAACCAGAGTAGTCAGTCACTTTAAGAAAAACAGACTGTGTAAGTTCATTGAACTCAAGCCGCAATTCGAAGTAAGAAGGATCCTTCTCATCTTCGTCTCCTTCCGGAAGAAATTCAAACCTGACAAAGTGGTTTGTACGATGGGCGGTTTGCCTGGCTTTATGTTCTTCGTTGTCCCAAAAGAAGGTAAAGACTTTGTCTTCGTTGTTGATCCGCACATCATCGGCGAACCATTCGGATAGACCGCTGGCAGTCTGAATATAAGGATAGAGCATTTTGACAGATGCGTGGATTTCGTAGTCCGCTGTGAAGACTCTTTTTTTTGTTATTCCTGCCGTTGTCATAGTCACCTCCTTGTTAGGAATTTAATATATGGCATTTTTTGCTCTCAGGCAAAATAATAATTCCTTTTGGGAGAATCCGGGCAAACTTGTAAGTTTGCGCTCTTAAATTCATTGAATGCTGTAGAAAAATTGATGGCGCGGTAGCTCAGGCGGTTAGAGCGTTGGATTCATATCCGCTGGCTAGCGGACGGGGGTTCAACTCCTGGGTAAGGAATTGGATTGCGAGTTGATATAGTGGTAACAGTACAATGGCGCGGTAGCTCAGGCGGTTAGAGCGTTGGATTCATAACCCAAAGGCCGGGGGTTCAACTCCCCCCCGCGCTACCAGAGCATCCAAAGGCTGCTTTTCTCTTTTTATGTTCACTGTCTACGCTTTATACAGCCCAAGTTTCAATAAGCTCTACATTGGCTATACGACCAACCTTGAAAACAGGCTTCGATCGCACAATGAGCTGGCTACGAAAGGCTACACGATCCCGGTCGACCGTGGGTAGCTTGTACACCAGAAGAGTTTACCACTAAAAAGGAGGCCCTTGCACGTGAAAGGGCATTAAGGTCTGCAAATGGAAGAGCATTTCTCTGGGATCTGATTAAAAGTAAGAATGTAGACCATGCTCGTGGCTCAGGCGGTTAGAGCGTTGGATTCGGGGGTTCAACTCCCCCCCCGCGCTACTAAAGAGCAGCCAAGGGCTGCCTTTCTGTTTTTGGCTATACAACCAAACCTTAAGAGCTGATTGCAGTCGCAAAACCAACAGGCCACAGAAGGTTACACAATCCGGAATCGTCGTAACTGAAAGGGCGTTGCAGTTTCGTTTCCTCAGCATATCGTACGTATTTAGTTCTATCGTGCAAACCTGAAGGGGGTCCCTCACGCGTGCCGTATGTTGAACGCATGCTGCGTCCAACATACGACGCGTTCAGGATGACAATGTATTTATGTGGATTGTGCGATCCGGCGATGAAGCAATGAGAGAACGTGATCAATTGACCGATTACTGATTACCTAATCACTACATACCCACTTACCACTTACCACTTACTACTTACCATCCCCCCGTGGCATTTGGCGCATATTTTGCGCAACTTGCGATATGAAAAAGTTGGACAAGCTGGTACTTGGCGCTTTTCTGGGGCCCTTCCTGATCACGTTCCTGGTGGTGGTCTTCATACTCCTGAACATTCAGATGATCCGGTATTTTGATGACATTATCGGCAAAGGTCTCGAATGGTATATCGTTGCCCAGCTCTTTTTCTATTTCGGCGTGGTCACAACACCCACGGCCCTGCCACTGGCCGTGCTGCTGTCGGCGCTTATTGCCTACGGGAACCTGGGCGAACATTTTGAATTGACCGCAGTAAAGGCTGCGGGCGTGTCGCTGACACGGACCATCCAGCCGATCTTTGTGTTTGTCGTGCTGCTCACCGGACTTGCATTCTATGCCAACAACTACATGGTTCCCAAGGCCGCCCTGGAAGCCTATAGCCTGCTCTGGGATATCAAGCAAAAGAAGCCGGCCCTGGACCTGCGCGAAGGCACGTTCTATTATGGGATTCCCGATATCAGCATCAAGGTGGATAAAAAGTTTGAAGACGGTGAGACTATTAAAGACATCATAATATACGACCACCGGGGTAACGACGGCAACAACAATGTGTATGTCGCAGACTCCGGGCGGATGTATACCATCCTGAACGAACGTTACCTCAGACTCGAACTGTATGACGGCTACAACTATACCGAAGGCATGGCCGCCGAATCCGACCTGGTGGGGCAAAGGCAAAATCAACGCAATGAAACCATGAGCCGGAGTAAGTTCGACAAATCCTTCGTGGTGTTTGACCTTTCATCATTCAACCTGGAACGCACGGATAAAAAATGGTTTCAAAGCAACCGCATCATGCGCAATATGAACGAACTTGATCTTGATCTGGATTCGATCAATCGCGAGATCCTGAAGCAAAGGCTTGCCTATTATCAAAACCGGCTCTCTTATTTTCGCTTCTTCAATAAAGACGATAGCATAAAATATCCGCCCGCCGTTTACGAATTCAAAGTATGGAACGATTCGGTTACGCAGGCCAGATACCGCAGCCAGAATGTGGCACGAAAAGCAAATCCTGATTCACTCAAAGCCGCGACCCCCGGAACAGAAAAGCCGGCGCCGGAGGCAATTGCCGAATCCGGCATAGAAGAAAGGAGGGAAATCAGCATCGATAAGAATAAGGCGCTGGCGCAAAAGCTCAAAGCAAGAACCGCTGCCTCCCGGTCCGCCGCCAGCACCAAAACCGACCCCATAGACACGCTCACCTGGCAGGAACGCGAGAAGGTGATTGACAAGGCGATAGACAGCATATACAACCTCCAGCCGGACAGAAGTGCCCTTCAGGGAGCTACCAACATGGCGCGCCAGGTGAAGAACCTGATCACCACCAACAATTCCGAAGTAACCCGGTACCGGAATGACCTTATCATTTTCCGGATCCAGTGGCATAAGATCATTGCGAGCTCCTTTGCCTGCATTGCCATGTTCCTGATCGGCGCCCCGCTGGGAGCAATAATCAAGAAGGGTGGTCTGGGCGTACCCTTCCTGGTATCCATACTTTTCTTCATTATCTTTTATGTCCTCACCATCCAGGGTGAAAAGTTTGCTAAACAGGGCAAAATAGGGGTCATTCTCGGAGTCTGGATGCCCGATATTGTTTTCCTGATTATCGGTATACTCTTCCTGCGCCAGGCCCGGGCGGACGCGCGTCTTTTTGAAACCGATTTTTACCACGTCATCGCCGACAAGATAAAAGTGGCGCTGCGGGCCCGAAAACAGCATCAGGTCAAGTCGGCGTAAAGACGAAAAGGCACCCGTTTTTTGGAATTTAAGGCCGACTTCGCGTATCTTTGCCGCCTGAAATAAAAAGTAAAAGAACTATTAGGATGTACCTAGCTGCTGAAATCAAGAAAGACATTTTCAAGAAGCACAGTTTAACCAAAAAACTGGAAGACACTGGCTCTCCGGAGGCGCAAATTGCCCTTTTTACTCATCGAATCAGCCACCTTACCGGGCACCTGAAAAAGAACAAGAAAGATTTTTCCACCCAGCAAGGCCTGTTGAAACTTGTCGGAAAACGGAAGAAACTCCTTAATTACCTTCAGAAAACGAACATCGACAGGTACCGGGCAGTCCTCGCTGACCTCGAGCTGCGTAAATAACACGTGAATGGGAACCAGAGCTGGGTTCCCTTTTTGCATTTTGCATTAAGGCATTTCGCTTGGCAGATGCCTCCACATTTCTTATTGACAGACACATTTTTATGGAAAAAAGAGTAGTAACCCGATCATGCCAATTGCCGGATGGGCGTGAGATTATTGTTGAAACCGGCAAGCTGGCGCGCCAGGCGGATGGTTCAGTAGTGGTGAGGATGGGTGATACCATGTTGCTTGCTACCGTTGTTTCCTCAGATAATCCCGTGGAAGGCGCCGACTTCCTTCCGCTCTCCGTCGACTATCAGGAAAAATTCGCGGCCACCGGAAAGGTGCCCGGCGGCTTTCTCAAACGGGAAAGCAGGCTATCCGATTACGAAGTACTGATATGCCGGCTGGTGGATCGTGCCATCCGGCCTTTGTTCCCGGACGACTATCATGCCGAAACACAAATCATGATCTCACTGATGTCCGGTGACGAGTCGGCGCTTCCCGATGCACTGGCAGCGTTTGCAGCTTCTGCCGCGCTGTCCGTTTCAGATATCCCTTTTCAGGGTCCCATTTCCGAAGTACGCGTAGCTCGGGTAGGTGGAAAATTTGTCATCAACCCGTCGCTTGAAGACCGCAGCAAAGCCGATCTCGATCTGATGGTGGGAGCTTCCATCGACAACATCCTCATGGTCGAAGGTGAGATGAAGGAAACATCGGAGGATGACATGATCGATGCGCTTAAGGTAGCCCATGAAGCAATAAAAACACAGTGTCAGCTTCAGATTGATCTGGCAAAAGAAGTTGGCCAGACAGCGAAGAGAGTGTATGACCATGAAGTCAAAGACGATGTACTTCGCCAGCAGCTCTGGGATCTTCTCTACGACAAGACCTATGCAGTAGCAAAACAATTGATAGCAAACAAAAAGGAACGCTCCAAAGCATTCAGCCAGATCATCGACGATTACCTGGCCACACTGCCGGAAGACACTACCATCGACAAGGACCTGGTGAAGCGGTACTACAGGGAAATACAAAAGAAAGCTTCCAGGCGACTTGTGCTGGACGAAAATGTGCGGCTCGACGGGCGCAAGACCAAAGCGGTCAGGCAAATCACCTGCGAGGTCGACTATCTCCCTTCAACCCACGGCTCCGCAGTATTCACCCGCGGAGAAACACAATCGCTCAGCACGGTGACGCTGGGTACAAAACTGGACGAACAACTTATCGACGGGGCGATGATTTCCGGTTCGAGCAAGTTCATCCTGCACTACAATTTCCCCGCGTTCTCAACAGGGGAAGTCAAACCCAACCGTGGACCGGGCAGGAGAGAAATCGGCCATGGCAACCTGGCTTTTCGCGCACTGAAACAGGTAATGCCTGCTATGGAGGATAACCCTTACACGGTTCGTATCGTTTCAGATATACTGGAGTCAAACGGCTCATCGTCCATGGCAACGGTGTGCGCGGGATCGCTCGCGCTTATGGATTCAGGACTTCCGGTAAAAGGGCCGGTTTCCGGGATCGCGATGGGTATGATATCCGATGCCGAGACCGGCAAGTATGCAATCCTCTCCGATATCCTGGGTGATGAAGATCACCTCGGTGACATGGATTTCAAAGTTACGGGTACGGAGCGCGGTATCACTGCATGCCAGATGGACATGAAAGTAGATGGTCTTACTTATGATGTTTTGAAGGAAGCCTTGCTGCAGGCCAGGGAAGGCAGGCTGCACATCCTGAATGAGATGAAGAAAGTGCTTTCCGCACCAAGAACCGATCTCAAGCCGCATGCACCTCGTGCACAGACCGTGATCATAGAGAAGGAAATGATCGGCGCGGTGATAGGCCCCGGCGGCAAGGTGGTTCAGGATATCCAGAATACCACCGGCGCTACCGTGGTGATCGAAGAGGTTGGAAACAAGGGCGTGATCAATGTGTTCGCAACGAACAAGGAAGCAATGGAAGCTGCGTTGAAACGAATCCGGGATATCGTTGCAGTGCCTGAGATCGGGCAGGTATACGAGGGCAAGGTAAAGTCAATAGTTCCCTTCGGCGCTTTCGTGGAGTTCATGCCGGGCAAAGACGGCTTGTTGCACATATCCGAGATCAAATGGGAACGCCTTGAAAACCTTGACGGCGTTCTGGAAGTAGGCGAGGAGATTAAAGTGAAGCTGGTGGAAGTGGACAAGAAAACGGGCAAATACAGATTGTCAAGGAAGGTTTTGCTGCCAAGACCCCCAAAAAAGGAGACCAGTCCGAGCGAATAAGACCGCCAATTTCGCATTGACAGGAACTATAATTTGACAGTATATTGTTACAGAATCGAATTTTTCGCATAACGGATGAGACAACTTAAGATCAGCAAGCAAATTACGAACCGCGAAAGCCAGTCGCTGGATAAATACCTCCAGGAGATTGGCAAGGTGGATTTGCTTACTCCGGACGAAGAGGTAGAGTTAGCCAAGAGAATCAAGGAAGGCGATCAGATCGCCCTGGAGAAGCTTACCAAGGCCAACCTGCGTTTTGTAGTTTCGGTTGCTAAACAATACCAGAACCAGGGGCTTTCCCTGGGTGATCTCATCAACGAGGGTAATCTGGGGTTGATCAAGGCAGCTCAGCGCTTTGACGAGACCCGGGGGTTCAAGTTCATCTCCTACGCCGTCTGGTGGATCCGGCAATCCATTTTGCAGGCCCTTGCCGAACAGTCACGCATCGTCCGCCTGCCGCTCAATCGCGTGGGCTCGCTCAACAAGATATCAAAAACATTCTCCGAGCTGGAACAAAAATATGAACGCGAACCTTCTCCGGAAGAGTTGGCGGAAGTACTGGACGTGACCACTGCCGAAGTTGTTGATACCATGAAGATCTCCGGCCGCCATGTATCCATGGATGCTCCCTTTGTTCAGGGTGAGGAAAACAGCCTGCTGGATGTTCTCGAGAATGACAGTGAGGAAACGCCCGACTCCGGCCTGATGAATGATTCGCTTCGCCGTGAAGTACAACGTGCACTCTCCACGCTGACGCAGCGCGAGGCCGATGTAATTACACTCTACTTCGGTTTGAATGGCGAGCATTCAATGACCCTGGAAGAGATCGGCGAAAAATTCAACCTTACCCGCGAGCGGGTTCGGCAGATAAAGGAAAAAGCGATACGAAGACTACGCCACACCTCCAGGAGCAAAGCACTGAAGCCCTATCTGGGATAATAAATACCGTTTAAATACAAGTAGTATTTTTATTTTCGTGGGGTCTCGTGCGAGACCCTTTATTTATAGTAAAACTTAGTCATGGGAAAAGAAACGACCAAAGTTCTGATAATCGGATCGGGTCCTGCAGGTTATACCGCAGCTAT
>DATBVZ010000497.1:0-6521 GCA_036515095.1 Cyclobacteriaceae bacterium
GGGGTCATCGGGATCCAATTTCCGATGCTGACGACAACGAGGGGTGAGGCATGGACGGTCGATAAGATCTTTATTTGCAGTGGCGCGGAGTTCCAGACTTTGTACCCGGAGGTATTCGACAGACCCGGCATCACAAAATGCAAGTTACAGATGCTGAAGGCTTCTTCCCATGACCGCTCTTTTACACTTGGACCCACCCTGTGTGCAGGGCTTACGCTAAGGCATTATGCTGCATTCAGGAACTGCCCATCCCTGCCTTTGCTTGATGCCAGGTTTGACCGGGAAAATATCGCCTGGAAGAATTATGGGATCCATGTATTACTTACCCAGAACGGTAACGGCGACCTGATCATTGGAGATTCACACCAGTATGGTCTGACTCCCGACCCTTTTGACCCCCAGGAGATCAACGACATCATTATGGAGTGTCTCCGCTCCTTTACTGAACTCGGTGATCTTACGGTAACAGAACGGTGGCATGGTGTTTATCCAAAGATGGGGAACGACCTGAGCCTGATCATGGAGCCGGAAAAAGGTGTCACGGTGGTCAACTGCCTTGGCGGCGCCGGTATGACGCTGAGTTTCGGAATGGCGGAGGAAGTGATCGCACGGCTCTAAGATGATGAGTGAATGAGTCAATGGACGCATGTTGGTCTTTTTCGTTGATGGGGTATACGTTGGGTTAATGCGTGAATTGCTGAATAACAAACTGTTGGATTGAAGCGCGGACACCGTGTAAGAAGTGCGGACCTTCAAGTTAATATCTGTCAAGCCATTCGTTACTTATCAGAAGCTGATGGCAACGTTCATTTTGCCATATCCAGTTCCGTGGTACAACTCAGTTAAGCCATCGTTAACTCACACCGCTGCTACAGTTTGAAAGTTTATGCAGAGGTAATATTCTGCTCAACGATACTTCACTGCAATTGATAACCTTTGACCCGGAAACGGTACGACGCAGGCGAGACCTGGTGGCGTTTCAGGGTTGCATAGCCAGCAACTGATTTTGCCGTTGAAATTTCTGATTCTGTTACTGATAACCCATTAAACTCTATGAACAAAAATTTACTGAAGATTTGCGTTACGTTAGGCTCGCCACCACGCAATGCGCTGATTGTACTGCTGGCGCTGCTTACCAGTGCTTCATTTGCCCAGAGGAATATTTCCGGAAAGGTAACATCGGCTGACGACGGATCGCATTTGCCGGGCGTCAACATTTTGGTAAAAGGCACACAGGATGGCACAATAACGGATGCGGATGGCAGCTTTGCGATTGCAACCGATCAGGAAGATGCTGTTCTCGTTTTTTCCTTCGTTGGGTACCATACACAGGAAGTAAGTACGGCAGGAAAAACGATGTTGGATGTGAAGCTGGGTACCGATGCCCAGCAACTTTCAGAAGTGGTAGTCACCGCCCTGGGGATCGAACGTTCGAAGAAGGCCCTTGGCTATGCCACGCAGGAAGTGAAAGGCGATGATATCACACAGGCGAGAGAAACAAACCTGGTGAGTTCGCTGGCAGGGAAAGTTGCCGGCGTGCAGGTGGTAAACAGCGGAACGACGATCGGTGGCTCGACGCGGGCCAGTATTCGGGGAGAATCTTCACTCAACATAAACAAGAACCAGCCATTGTTTGTAGTGGATGGTATCCCGATCAATAATCAGGTCCTTGGCGCTTCCGGATACAACAATCTTGAAGTGGATTATGGAAACGGGGCAGGAGAGATCAACCCGGATGATGTTGAGTCGATGAATGTGCTGAAGGGACCTGCAGCCGCTGCCCTTTATGGCTCGCGAGCTGCCAACGGAGCAATAATTATCACAACGAAATCCGGAAAAGGGAAGAGGGGACTGGGAATCAGCGTTAACAGCAACGTTACCTTTGAACAGCCGCTTCGTCTACCGGAATGGCAAAATGTCTATGGGCAGGGCAACAACGGTCAGTTTGCTTTTGTGGATGGTGCCGGCTCAGGAAGCGCCGATGGTGTGGATGAAAGCTGGGGGCCCAGGATGGACGGTCAGCCGATTCCGCAGTTTGATTCTCCGCGCGATGTCCCGGGTTTCCGGGGCGGTGACCTCAACGCTCCCGAGGGCAGTACGATAACCCCCACTGCCTGGATTCCTCGGCCCGATAATGTTAACGACTTCTTTCGGACGGGACTAACGTTGTCCAATAATGTTGCCCTGACAGCGTCGGGCGATTTCGGAGACGTTCGTTTTTCGTGGACTAACCTTGACCAAAAGGGCATGCTTCCCAACACGGACTTGAAAAGAAACACGCTGGCACTGAACACTTCGCTCGATCTGAACGAAAAACTGAATGTTTCTGCTTCAGTGAACTACATGAACAATGAAAGTGACAATCGTCCTGCCATAAGCTATGGAACAGAAAGTATTATGTATTTGTGGATATGGTATGGTCGTCAGATCAACACAGCGAATTTGCGAAATTACTGGATGCCTGGTCTTGAGGGGGCTCAACAATTCAATTACAACTACAACTATCACGACAATCCCTACTTTACCATGTACGAGAACACCAACGGTCAGTCGAAGGACAGGGTGCTCGGAAACGTTCAGGTCAGCTACGATTTCACGGATGAACTCAGCCTGATGCTGCGAACAGGAATGGATTATTCCGACGAGCTACGCGACAGAAAAAGGGCCTTCAGCACGCAGCGTTTTCCCAATGGCATGTACCGCGAGGATGACGTCTACTTCCTTGAACGCAACACGGATTTCCTGCTGAGTTATGATAAGAATGACCTCGATGATTTTTCATTCAACATTTCCGTTGGCGGTAACCTCATGAAACAAGTGCAGCATTATCAGGCGACCGTAGCACCGGAGTTACTCATTCCTGGATTGTACAATTTCTCCAATACGGCAGTGCAGCTGCAGGTGCAGGAGAGTAACTCGGAGAAGCGTATCAACAGCCTGTATGGGTATGCTCAACTGGGTTACAGGAATTTCCTTTTCCTCGATCTGACCGGGCGTAACGACTGGTCCAGCACCCTGCCGCCATCGAACAACTCCTATTTCTATCCTTCAGCAACGCTGAGCGCTGTCGTCAGCGATATGGTAACACTTCCGGGTGGGATAGACTTTGCCAAGTTCAGGCTGGCATATGCTGAAGTAGGTAACGATACGGATCCCTATAATTTGTCAAATGTCTTTAACCCCGCTACCCCCTTTGGGAGCAACCAGGCCAAAGCCGAATCATCCATTTTGGCAAATGCCGATCTGAAACCAGAACGGACCATGGCCTATGAGATCGGAGCAGACCTGGGATTCCTTGGCAACCGGCTGGGCCTGGACTTCACATACTATGTGAAGAAGACGCGCGATCAGATTCTTCCTATTTCGCTGGATGTGTCAACCGGGTATTCAGCCAAGATCATCAATGCCGGTGAAATTGAGAACAAAGGCATCGAAGTGATGCTGTATGCCCGCCCATTGGAGTTGGAGGGTGGACTGAACTGGGATATCAATTTCAACTTTTCGCGAAACCGCAGCAGGGTCCTGGAACTTGCGGAAGGGATAAACGCATATACCCTCTCCGGGCGCAACGGGGCGTTTGTGCAGGCAAGGGTTGGCGAGCAAATGGGAGCCATCTATGGCGTTGGTTTTCTGAGAGTAGACGATCCATCCAGTCCTTATTTCGGACAAATTATTCATTCCGCAGAAGGAACACCGCTGCGGGACACTGAACTTGCATACCAGGGAAATTACAATCCCGACTGGATGTTGGGAATACAGAACAGTTTCTCATACAAAGGTATCAATCTTAATTTTCTGTTCGACATACGCCAGGGTGGCATCATGGTGTCCAGGACAAAGACAATCGGGAGTACATCCGGCCAGTTGCTGGAAACCCTTTATGGCAGGCCGAATGGTTATGACCTGAACGAACCCGGTAACGGTATTATCAGTCCGGGTGTGATCGATAACGGAGACGGCACCTATCGGCCCAATGATGTGAAAATTACTTCGCGGAACTGGCATAACCGCTATTACGAACGTGATAATGTTGAGGCTGCCAAATACGATGCTTCTTATGTCAAACTCCGTGAAGTCCGCCTCGGTTATACGTTGCCCGCTGCCCTGTTTGGAAAGTTGCCATTCAGAAACGTAAACATCTCGGTTGTTGGCCGGAATTTGTTATTGTGGACTGATAATCCCCATGTGGATCCGGACATCATGGCGATGACCGGCGGAACCCTCCTACCCGGAATTGAGGATATGGCCTACCCTTCGGCCAGAAGTATTGGCTTCAATCTCAATTTTAACCTTTGATTGACATGAAAAAAACCAAAATATTGTTCCTGGCTATCGTCCTCACCATATTTTCAGGATGCGATTCGGATTTCGGGGAGATAAACACAAACCCAAATAATCCCGAAAGCATTCCCGCGTCTCTGTTGTTGCCTACTGTGATCCGCAACACCGTCTATGAAATAGGAGATCTGACCTGGAATTACGGCAATGTTGTAGCCCAGTTTTCTGCCAAGATCCAGTTTACCAATGAAGACCGCTATAACTGGGGGCCCCAAAGCGATCCGTATAGCACATTTTTTAATACGTTGCGGGATGTCAATAATATCATCCTCCTTTCTGAGGAAAAGACGGAAAATAATTACAAGGGTATTGCATTGATCATGAAGGCCTATCTGTTTCATGTAATGACTGACACCTACGGTGACGTACCCTATACGGAGGCTTTAAAGGCAAAGGCAGGGGAAAATGCCCCATCGTTTGATACGCAGGAAACCATTTATGCAGGTATTATTGCCGATCTGAAGCAGGCGAACGATCTGATCGGCGCTTCGGAAGAAACTGTGAAAGGAGATATTCTTTTCAACGGCGATCTGCTGCGTTGGCGAAAATTTGCAAATTCCCTGAGATTGCGGATCCACATGCGGTTGTCGGACCGTATCGATCCGTCGGCTGAAATGCAGGCGATCCTCAGCGATCCTGAGAAATATCCCGTCTTTGCGGGTAATGATGACCATGCAGGCTTTCAATTTCTGCAGGATTCACCAAACCAACAGCCGTTGTATACAACCCGCTCCGGTTCATATGATGAATTCCGGTTGAGTGAAAACATGGAAAATAAACTCAAGTCATTGGGCGATCCGCGGTTGTTTGCGTATGCCCAACCCACGACAGATTCCGACGCAGGGATCGTCGGCAACTTTGATGATTACGAAGGCGTGCCCAACGGGCTTGCTGATGAAGAGGCGCTCAAGTACTCGCCCAGCGGCGATCCGGCCAAGGGAGGTTCGAACTACCTTTCCAGACTTGGGATCATGTATGCATGTCGCGCATGTGACCCTGACCTGGCCTCTCCCGTTGCTGCGCAGGTTTTGCTGATGAGCTATGCCGAGCTGCAGTTTATCCTTGCCGAAGCACGCGAACGCAATTTCATAACATCTGGTGAGGCGGAGGCCTTTTACCTGAATGGTATCCAGGCATCTGCCGATTATTATGAATCCAGGCTGAACGAAGGCGGGTATGGGGAATTGGCTGCCGTGATTCAACCCGATGGCGACTATTACAACCAGGCGTCGGTAACTTATGCGGGTTCAACCGAAGAGAAGCTTGCAAAGATTGGCACGCAAAAATGGATCGCCTTATTCTTCAATGGGATGGAGGCATGGTTTGACTGGCGAAGGACCGGATACCCGGAATTGACACCAGGGCCCGGCGCAGTTATTCCTACCGTACCGGTCAGGTTTCAGTATCCTTCGGGTGTACAGGCCCTGAACCTGGAATCGTATCAGGCTGCTGTCGCTCGTCAGGGTGAGGATATGATCACCACCCGCGTTTGGTGGGATGTAGATTAAAGATAATTCCATAGCTTGCAGATGACCAATGAAGGGCGTGGTTCAACACGCTCTTCATTAAAACGAAATCTCAATCAAAACTTTCTCCATGAGAATTATTTGCATAATCGTTTCCCTGTTTATTTCGGTTACCGCATTTGGTCAGCAGAAAACACACAATGTATTTGTTATTACGCTGGATGGATTTCGCTGGCAGGAGTTGTTTACGGGCGCAGATTCGGTATTGATGGCCAATAAGGAATATGTTCATGATGCTGAGGCATTGCATTCCCGGTTCTGGAAGCCGACGCCTGAACAGCGAAGAGAAACGCTGATGCCTTTTTTCTGGAATACGATTGCCCGGCACGGCCAACTCTATGGCAACAGGACCCACGGAAACATGATCAACTGCTCCAACAATATGTGGTTCTCTTATCCCGGTTATAATGAAATTCTTTGCGGCTTTTCCGATGACGAGCGGATCAACAGCAACGACAAGATTGATAATCCGAATGTTACGGTGCTCGAGTACCTGAACAATATGCCAAAATACAAAGGCAAGGTGGCCGCGTTCGGATCGTGGGATGTGTTTCCGTGTATTATAAATGAGAAGCGAAGCGGTATTCATGTTAACGCCGGATATGAGATAGCAGAGGGCAAGCTCTCCGAACGGGAAAAACTTCTGAACGAAATGCA
>DATBVZ010000498.1:0-2572 GCA_036515095.1 Cyclobacteriaceae bacterium
AGGGCGTCAGCAAACCAGGAACCGTATCGGCAGTGTTTGCTTCAGAGGAACAGGCGCTGGGTTGCTTGAAAGAAGTGGTGGAGGCAGACTTCGGCATTTCGGTGAACATGAGTACGTCTGTGGAAAATGCACAACGCGCAGCCGAAACCTGTGGTATCAAGCGCCACAGTGTTGAGTATGCCCTTGCCTTCAACGATCCGCACGATCACCTTCCCAATTCCCAGATACTTGGACTATCCACCATGTGCGGCCATGGCATGGTATCGTTCAATATGGCAAGAAAGATGCTGGACATGGTCCGCGAAGGTCGCCGGACACCACAGCAGGCGGTAACCACACTGATGCGACTTTGTCCGTGTGGAGTCTACAACCCCGAACGAGCGAAACGCCTGCTTGAAGAAGCAAGCCGGGAACAGCGGTGAAGAAAGGTTGAAGAGCTGAAGCGCCCGCCTGCCTCGCGCTGGCCCTCTGGAGGGCAGGCAGGTTGAAGAATTAAAGAGTTCCCGCCTTCGTTTGCAGGACCGCTTAATTGGACCTCCTCAATATGGATTAGCAGGCTCCGTCGGGTGATGGAAGAACTGAGGGTTGAAGGGTGTAAACTAATGAGTCAATGAGTGAATGAGTGAATGAGTGAATAGGTTCTGAGAAACCATCACGCCCTTGCTTTACCCTGGCACTTTTGCCGGCTATGGCTTATTGAACCTACTCCACATCAAAATACAATCTCGGACTATATCCCTTGTTCTCATCTTTTGAATAAAACGAAGCGCTCACGGCACCCAGCGGTTTGATGGCAAGTCCGAGGGTTCTTCCGTCGATCAGGCGCTGGAGCACAGGCCGTGAGATAGTGAAAAGAACTTTGTTATTTTGATTCCAGGTAACGCTGTCGTCGATGATCATTTGCGTATTGATGACTTGCTCAATTGGCTTGCCTCCCTTAAACGTATCGTAGTTGACCGTCTGGTCATCCCAGTCCGGATCGCCCCCGAGGATCTCGGTTATCCGTACCATCCCGAAGTCCTTTTGGTAATCCGGGGAACGCTGAACGCTATGAGGAGAAAGCTCCAGCAGTCCTGCGCGTTTTACCTTCCTGCCTTTGTAAGCGCCAAGGTCCCATCGAATGATGGCGATCTGTGTGCCACTTACGGTAAGCAGGCTGGCGGACTTTCCTGATGCTCCGCGGGTTTGCCAGTTGTTAAAGTTAATATCCGTGTATTGCGTGTCGATCACGGCATCCTGGACTGCGTCAGCATGCAGCGGGAAGCTTGCCGGGTCGGCCAGGGGAGGATGATAAGGCAGGGGCATACCCAGATCATTGCCTGCCGTGTTCCTGTTAACCACATCCACTTTGAAGTAATCGAAATCGATACGGTATTTTCCCAAACCCCAGTCCATCAGGGCCAGGTGACTGTTGATCGAGTCACCCATTTGTGCTTCAAAATCGTGTGTTGTCATGCTGATCGTATGCCAGTTGACGGTATCCGGGATATCGAACTCCATGAGGTGTGAGTGAAAATCGGTGGTGCGCTGGTGGTTGAAATGCAGGTTCACCCTGCGCGGTGCGTGACTGACGCGAATGCGGGTTTCGACCCGGAGCTCATATTCCGGTTGGACAAGCTTTTTCATATCCAGCCCCGCGATCCGGTGACGGGTAAGGGCCCACCAGATACCCAGTTTGTCCTTTGTGGCATCGACATGCAGGGAGGCAATGCCGTTGTTCTGTTTGAAATCGATCATGGCAGCTCCGTCGCCGGTGATGAACGTCCAGCCTTCCGGTGTTCCTGTGCCATCGAAGTTATCGATAAACTGGGCAGAAACATGACGGGATGGAAAGGCAAGGGCAACGATAATGATCAGTACCTTGAAGCGATGCATTGGATTTTGGATGACTCCTTGATGAATCTAAAGAATTTGTTCAATTCCTGCAAGTGTGATCAGTGATGCGGGGACCGGTCTAGTAAGCTTTTTGGTGATCGTCAAGGTTTCAGCGGCCATTTTGTACTAGTGCATGCCTCTGCGAGGCAAGCTTCCGGGATTTTTCGCACGGAAGTAACATAGCGTCCCTACAGGACGCACCGAACGTCTCGAGGCATTTTTGCTACAAACATTGCGTTCCTAACGGAACTTTACTTGGGCGCTGGCATTTACACGAGCCCATATGAAGCAGGATGCTTGCAACTGAGTAATTCCCGTTTGTGACACTACTCTGTGGGAAAGGAATACCAGGCTTCCGAGATTTGTGCACAGAAGAGACATGGCGTCCCAAAAGACGCTGCAACCGTTTCTGGGTTTTGCTACAAAATTGAATATTCGCCGTATCAAAAGAGATTCAGGAGAAATATTGAAATCTCTCGCCATCTTGGCCAGTTTGATCAGTCCCGTTAGGGACTATTATGTTTGTAGCCTAACACTCCCCACGCACGCCTCCATCCCGTAGGGATGATATGTTAATTTCTGTGCGATGAACGATCGCAAGCAGAAACACCAAAACAAGTTGCAGCCTATCTCAAATTCCCCCAAATCGACAAATAGCCATATTTAAATTCTGCTTTTTATGGTATTCAACTCTAAA
>DATBVZ010000499.1:0-2534 GCA_036515095.1 Cyclobacteriaceae bacterium
ATCGAGGAATACCCGCATATCAAGTGCGTGGGCCGCGTCCACCAGATTGGCAAGGTCCTCTATGGTTCCGAACCTGGGGTCTACTTTTGTGTAGTCGCAGATGTCGTAGCCATGATACGACTCCGGATTATTTTCAAACACCGGACTCAGCCACAACGCGGTGCACCCGAGTTCCCTGATGTAATCGAGATTGCGGGTGATACCCTTTAACGTACCACCGCATCGGGACTGCAATTGTTCAGGGGTTCCAAAACCCTTTAGCTTTCCTTTTGACTCCAGGGGCTTTCGGTTATGATCATCCTGAAAGCGATCGACCATCAGAAAGTAAATGAATTCCTCCCGCCATTCACGATGGCTGTTTTTCCAGTACTTTTTGCCCTGCTTCGGGGAAAGATCGAGATCACTTATGGATTTGGCATTGGCGGTCATGTCAGTTAAAGGGCAGGAATATTTTATTGCCGGCTCTTGCTAGAAGTTAACTTTTGAAAGTTGTATTTGGGCAATATAAGAACAAAAGTGTTTCAACGCTTCAATACCATGCTCAGCACGGGAATGTCGGAAGAAAACAGAAGTGCTTCAGTTATACCCAATGAATAGCCTGGTTTTCCCCTTCGGTTGTGAGTGACCATGGCGATCATGCCTGCGCCGCGTTGTTGTGCAGCGTTAAGTATACCCTGCTCTTTATTGTGATGATTGTAAATATATTGTTCAAATTTGAATTCGCTTTCGGCGGGCAATACCTTTTTCATTCGCTGCTCACTGATTTCAGTGTCTACAAAGTTTGAGGGTGTGTTAATAAATGTAAGTTCCACGTTGGCTTTCAGGGAAGCTCCCAGGTCGCTCACTGTGGTTAGTTCACTCGTAATGTCTTCTTCAAAATCCGATGCAAAGAGGATTTTCCCGATCGAAGTCGGGCTAAAATTCTCCTTTACAGAAAGGACGGGGCAGGAGGCAGTCCGCAATACCTTTTGGGCAGTTGAACCGATGAATATGGATTGCGATTCTCCGGCACCGTGAGCGCCCATGACAATCAGATCAACTTTTTCCGATTTTGCAGCCGAAACGATCCGTTCGTGTGCAATACCAGTCTTAACGTGTGTCAAAACCATCCTGTCCCTGAACAGGGAGTCTTTCGAAAAATTCTCCATCTTCATGGAGGCCTTTAGCATCCTGGACTCCATTTCCGGATTCTCCTGTTGGTGGGCAACCGGCATTATCTCCCAGTTTTCAGGCCCCGGGACCACGTGCAGGAGGTGGAGCTGCGCGTCTGTCTTGCCGGCAAGGAATGCAGCGGTTTTAACAGCGCTCTTTGAATGGTTCGAAAAGTCTATGGGTACGAGAATATTTTTCATTGTTTTCGTTTTCTGAATTTGAAGTTGTGACTTCGAATTACGTTCCTTTCGCTGCCTTGTCCCATGAGAGGCATCAGTACGGGCCCTGATTTTGGTCAGCACAATAATGAAAGGGACTGGTGAATGAAGGGGCAGGGGTGATTTACTGCTGGATACGGCGTAGCGCCCGCAATGTCCACAATGCAAAACCCTGTTCGGAAGCCACATCAAAAATTGAACATCAACGTAAGGTGCTGCAGGTTTCTAAAATGATCCTCCTCCGGTATATCGACAGCTGCCTTAGGGTGCGTCCTTTTGGTGTGTTCTTCGTGTTCAATGACTTTTTTCAAGGTGTACCAATGCTAACGCCTATTCGTTTGGATCAATTTTAGCAGGAAGTGTAAGAAAAGGACTAATTTATCCTTTATTTGTTCTACTTTTGCAATCTGATAGCGTTACCCAAGACATCATGCAGCAGGAGACACCGCATACTTTTCATATACCCGTAATGGGCCTGGCCTATACGATTGACTCCCCGGTCAAAGTTGCCAGATTTGGTATTCATTCGGTTATTTCAATAATCGAGGACAATCTCGTTGAACGAATGAGAGGGCACTATTATCATCAAATTGGGGAAGTTTATCACCCTATTGCCCTCAACGAACCCGACTACCGGGCCAGGCGCATCACCGATTACCTTAACCTGATCAACCGGATCGTGTCCGGTCAGGTCAGGAAATTGAAGTCCGAATCGTTTGAAACCGGTTCCGAAATCTGCAAGTATTTTGAGATGCTGCCTGACGAATCGGATAGTAAGGGAATCTATCGTCAGATGCTGGCGCTGAATGATCCGGAAGACAGACGGCAGTTGGAGAATTGGCTCAGGGAACAAATTGTGCCCGGCCGCATTGATGTGAATATCATGACCAAACTCGATAAAAATAACACCGACAAAGCCGGAAATGCGATTGAAGACGGTTCGGATGCCGTGGCGGCCTTGCGGGGATATGCAAAAAGCAATTTATCCAACTCATCCGTAATTCTTTCTGCAGGTATGAACCCCCGGTTGTTCAGTTATATGGAGAAGCATCCGGAATTTGATGCACTTGGTTGTGATCTTTTTACAAAAAGAATTGTGATCAAGGTTTCTGATTATCGCTCCGCCAATATCCATATAACTGAACAACCGCGGGTTCATACCTG
>DATBVZ010000500.1:0-14056 GCA_036515095.1 Cyclobacteriaceae bacterium
AAAATAAATATCCGATCCCGGACCCTCCTGACATAACGCTGTCACACCACCCGGTTTTCTTTACCTATAACATTTTTGAACCAGCAAAATCTAAAGGTATGGAAAACAACGTTCTTCAACCAAGCTGACCGAACAGGCAACATTCATTTTGCCGTGAGGTACTGAAGAACCTGAGTCTCAGAAACGCCAGTTAACTTCGGGGGCAAATACAATGCTTCTTGTTAAGCCGTCGGGCCGGACATCACGGAAAACAAGCGGGGCGCCCGCCGAAAATCCAATGGCGAAATTCGCAGCTATGTTCCAATTGCCCGTAAGCGTGGCGTTGAGGGTAAGTCCTTTTGACCCCGTTATGGAAATCGGATCATTGGTAATGCCGGGGTCAACATAGGTGTCTTCGGAAAGGTGGTAAATAGCCAGGAGTCCGCCGCTGAATGTCAATTTCCGGCCGGCGCCGAGCAGGTACGATGCCCTAACCAGGACATCTGCACTGCGGTCAAAGTCCTTGGAGGGCGGATAATCTGCTGCTTCAGGATCATTCCAGAATTGAGGCAGGAATTGGTTGCGATTGCTCCCTGACAGCGGTTGCTGCCAGCCCGCTGAAAATTGCCAGGTATGATCAGTGACTGTTATCCCGGTTATAAGATCTGCAGTACCGAGGCTACTCTGATACTGCATAGGCAAGGGGTTTCCGCCTGTCTCCAGGTTCCCGGAACTCAGCGGGAGCTTCGCCCCGAGGGTTATTGATGTCTGCCACTTGGCACTGCCTGCCAGGTGATGCGTTCCGGAAATGAAAATGTCGCCGGGACCGCTGGCTTTGCCAAGATCTCCCGAAGCCCAGTTTGCTGTGAGTCGGGCCTGTATCGACCATCTTTCATTCAGTCGGTTGTCGTACTGGATACCGGGCGTGAATACGAAGACATCTTCATCGCCTGTACCGATGGGCAAGAGCACTGTCAGCTTCTGCATTCTGGTAGTCGAATCGGGACTTTGTTGCCTTAAATTTCCAACGGTGCAAAAACCGGCATCGCTGCACCCCTGCGCGCAGGACGGCATGTATCTCACCAGAATTGCGACCAAAACAAAACAAGTCAAAATCAACTTCATACTTTTTTCGAAAGGGATGGTTTTACGCAACAAGGGATCCAAATGATACGGGATTGCAACGATTCATCCAGGCGAAATCACTTATGACAACGTCACCTGTTCTCCCGGGAAGTCAATTTAAGGATTTTCACCAAACTGATCATTTCGCCCGCCCGCCAACCGGACACCTGCTGGGTCCCGGGTCGCCATAAGAGTAAGCACGACCGCGAGGAAAAGTGATCCCGACATAAAAATATACGACGCTCCAAAACCTCCGGTCGCGCCGTTCAGGTAGCCTACGATATACGCTCCTGCAAAGGAACCCAGCGCGCCGAAGCTGTTGATCAATGCGATCGCTCCGCCGGCAACATTCTGCGGAAGGATCTCAGTGATGATCGCGAAGAACGGTCCGTAGGGTGCATACATGGCAGTGCCCGCAATCACCAGGAGCGTGAACGAAGGATAAAAGTGTTCCGGGCCAATTGCGTATGACCCGTAGAAAGCTGTGGCGCCAATCAATAAAAACGGCCATACAAACAACCTTCTGTTTAATGTCTTATCGGAAAAATAAGATGCGGTCACCATTCCGACGATCGCGAAAAGATAAGGTACAGAGGACAGCCACCCTGTTCTTACTATATCACCGCCGGGCGCTGCATTAATAATGGAGGGGAGCCACATAACAAACCCATACACACCGATGCTCCAGAGTGCATATTGAAGGCACAATAAGATAACTACCCGTGATTTGAACGCGGCTGCGTAATTCCTGACCGGTTTGATGTCTTGTTGCTCCATCTTCAATACCTCCTGCAATTTCTTTTTGTCGGTATCCGGGAGCCATCGTGCATTTTCAGGCTTGTCGTCCACGCATGTCCACCAGAAGAAAGCCCAGATAATTGCAGGGAGGCCTTCCAGGATAAACATCCCTCTCCAGCCAAGCCAATCGATCAGATAGCCCGACAGGATCGACATCCACAAAATGGTCACCGGGTTACCCAGGATGAGAAACGTATTTGCGCGTGAGCGCTCAGACTTTGTGAACCACCTGCTTAACAGGATCAACATGGCCGGCATTACTGCACTTTCCGCAACACCGAGCATGAACCGGATGACAATCAAGAGTCTTACATCGCTGATCATTCCCGTGGCCGTCGCCAGGGCACCCCAGAGTATCAATGACCAGAAAATCAATTTTCTGGCGCTCCTGTTGGACGCATATAAGGTCCCGGGGATCTGAAAAAAGAAATAACCCAGGAAGAACAATGAACTTAACAGCGAGGATAGCGCCGAAGTGATACCCAGATCCTGTGCCATGCCGGCGGCTACGCCGAATCCAAAATTGGCGCGGTTAAGATAAGCAAGGCTGTAGGTTACGAATACTACCGGTATCAGGCGGTACCAGCGCGACTTGACGAGTAGTTTTTCCATGAAAAGCGTCGGTCAGAATGTCAATGGGTTTACTGATGAGCCGTCCGGGTTAACAGGACGCGAATAAGGGGAAGTTAGTTGAATGGCGCAAATAATAATACGCCACAGGACCACCCGACTTATCATGCGCCCCTCTGTTCCATCTGTTCGATATCAGTTTTGATCAAGCACTTCGTATGGTTGGCACGATCGCGTGAAGGCATCGCTTTGAAGCAGGTCGCTTTCCGGAGATGATAAGGCGACCGCAACTAAAATTCTGCCATTGGGATGATCCATTATGCGGCGCAATGTGTTTTATTACGAAACATTCACTCGTTTCCCGTACCCATTCCCGGGTTTCATTAACTTATGGAAGAAGGCATGGAGATGCAGCCAGCGGCAACCAGGATACAGCGCGAAACCAACCCCGAAAGCAGACCATCGGATGATTTCTGGTTGCGACTGGATAATGCCGCCAAGATATACCCCGCTGTTCAATCGGAAGAATTGACGTCGGTATTCCGGTTGTCTGCAGTGATGAAAGAGCGGATCCGGATCGGACCATTTCTTAAAGCCGTCAATTTGCTCGAGCAACGGTTTCCTTATTATAAGATGAAACTGCACAAGGGCTTCTTCTGGTACTACCTCCAATACGTTGATGAGAATATAACGGTTAAACCAGATGGCGGCGCGCTATGCAGATCATTCGAAAAACAGGAGCTCCTTTTCCGTATCCTGGTGCAGGGCAATAAGGTAAGTGTCGAATTTTCTCATATACTCGCCGACGGTGCCGGTGCATTTGAATTCCTTAAATCATTGCTCATGACTTACCTTGAAACATGCGACCTGATCATTCCATCGAAAACAGCGTTCCACCGGCCTGAAGAAAAACCGGCTGAGGAAGAGTATGAAGATGCTTTCAGCAAATACGTGCAGGCAAACCTTCCTTCTCCGTTAAAAATACCCAAGTCCTTTCACCTTCCTTTTGACCTGAGAACAATTCCCAGGTACAGGGCCCTGTCCTTTCTGATCCCGGTTGGTGAAATCATGGCCACGGCAAAAACCTATGGTGTGACACTAACCGTTTACCTGGTCGCAGTTTATCTGTACGCTTTGCAACGCATCAGCAACAATCCAACCTTGTCGCGAAAGCACATGCGCAGAAGAATATTCCGGATCCAGGTACCTGTAAATCTGAGACGGATGTACCCGTCAAAAACCATGAGGAATTTTTCGTTGTTTGTCACTCCGGAAATTGATTTGCGTTTGGGTCAGTACACGTTCGAAGAGATCATCAAAACAGTGTATCACCACATGCAGCTGGAAACCGACCGGAAACTGATCAACAAGATCATTTCCAGAAATGTCAGTGCAGAAAGAAACATTCTGCTGAAAAGTACGCCGCTTTTTATAAAATCACTTATCCTGCATTTTACGTATAAGATTGCGGGAACCAGCAGGTATAGTGGGGTGATCACCAACCTGGGGAAGGCCTCCTTTGGTTCCGGGGCGGACAAGCACATCGACTACCTGCAATTTATTCCGCCGCCGCCAAACAAGACATTGAAAGTAAATTGCGGAGTAATAGGATTTGATAGCAAGCTGGTACTTAGTTTTGGCAACATCACCACATCCAGGGAACTGGAAAGAGAATTTATTTCAGTACTGACAGGCGATGGCGTGCACGTTAAGCATCTTGATGGATAAATAATGACAACGGTCTGTAAAAAATGCCGGGTTGAACTGGACGACGAAATGAAACGCTGTCCGCTGTGCGGAACCGCCATAGACGGCGGCGATCAGGAGCGCCCTGAACCCGGAGATGAGGATGCGATCGTACTTCGTAACCGGGAAGGTGAAAAGCATATGCTTCAGCGAATCCTTTGGCAGGTAACGGCTATTCTGCTTTTTTCCGGGATCGTAGCAACGCTTATCATCGACCTGGCAATTAACAAGCGTGTCACCTGGTCAGTATATCCCATGTCGATCTGCATGATCGTGTTCTCATACGCGTCCTTTCTTGCCTTTTGGCACACGAAAACGATTTATCAGATCCTGGCAGGATGGGTCCTTTCAACCTTGTTGCTCCTGGCTTTCAACTACTTCTTTCCGGCCGCCAACTGGACGATCGACCTGGGAATTCCCATCCTGTTTGCCGTCAATTTCATCTCCATCGCACTAATTGGCGTGTTTACGGTTACAAGGCGCAAGAGTTTGAACCTGTTGGCTTATGCCTTTGTTGCTATTGCAGCTCTTTGCATGACGGTTGAGGGTATCCTGTCACAATATTTCAAAGGAAAGATCGAGTTGAGTTGGAGCATTATTGTTGCGGCATGCCTGTTACCTGTTACGGCCGCCCTGATTTTTATGTTTTACAGAACACGGAACAATTCCACACTTCAGAAGATTTTTCATACGTAAACCGCCTGCCTGAAAGCCATGATGAAGCCGAAACCCAAGTAACCATGGCCAGTTTAGAAAGCAGGGCCTTTACCGTTTTCCTTAAGCTTATCAGGAAGAAGAGCTTCCTGAAGAAGCAATTTGATTATGGAAAATTTGATTTCTACCAATGTCCGAAACCTCCCGGGGATCTGGGGAAAGTGTGCCGGGTTGAAAAGCGCATGGCAAACAACCGCAACGTTTACACGCTACATCCAAGAAGGCAGGACACGGGCAAACACATATTGTACCTTCATGGCGGCGCCTACGTTCAGAATTTCGTACGGCAGCATTGGACGTTCCTTGGATTACTGGTAGAATCCCTGCACTGCAGCATTACTGCTCCGGACTATCCACTGGCTCCTGCCCACACATACAAGGATGCATTTGCTATGGTTGAACCCCTTTACCATGAGCTGGTTAAAAAAGTCCAGGCCTCCCGGGTCATACTTATGGGCGACTCGGCCGGCGGGGGATTCGCACTGGCCTTATCTCAGCTAATCGCCAGTAAGGGTTATCCTGAACCGGCGAAATTGATTTTGCTCTCGCCCTGGCTCGATATCACCCTGAAAAACCCTGCCATACGAGCTATTGATCCGCTTGATCCGTTTCTGGGGATCGATGGCTTACAAAAAGCAGGGATGTCGTACGCAGGGGATACTAACCCTGACTGTTTTCTCCTGAGTCCGATTAACGGACCGGCAGAGGGGTTGCCTGAGATCTTTCTCTTTAGCGGTACACGGGATATACTGGTCGCGGATGCACGCAAATGGAAAGATATGATGCAAGAAAAGGGAATACGCATTCACTATTACGAATACGATGAAATGATCCACGTTTGGATGCTGCTGAACTTTCCGGAGTCGAAAAAGGCAAGGGACCAGATCATCGCAATTATCGGGGATACCAAATCAGCGCCGTTGTTCAGCACTCCATTGTAATGCACTGCATTAATTTCAGGAACATAATGCTGGCACTACCTTGTGGTATCGGTCGTGTCACGGGATTACATCCTGCTGCCTCAACTGACTACCATGAATTCTTTGGCACTGATCGATGCTTACGAACCGAACACCCTCAGCGTGGGCGTTCTGTGTCTGCCAGGTTCTGAGCTTCGATGTACACGTGCTTGATTTCAGGAAATTCTCCTTTAATAGCACCTTCTATCCTGCGAATCGTCTTCACCAACTCGCCGCCGGTGATTTCCTTTCGGAATTGCACGTCCAGCGTCAGCAATACATCCCACGGCGCCAGTTGCATAGTAAGCGGGGGCTTCAACGAATGAACATCAGGATCGTTTTTTACAAGATTATTGACCCTTTCCACCAATTTCGTTGACGCGCTTTCACCCACCAACAGATCCTTGCTTCCCCTCACCAGAATTATGGCAACTATACCCAGAACCACACCTATTAATACGGAAGCGAGCCCATCAAGGGAGGGATTTTCAAAATAATGGCCGAAAAAGACCCCGGCGAAAGCAATGGCCAACCCGGTAAGGGCGGCGCCATCCTCATAAATGACAACAAAAAGTGTCGGGTCTTTACTGGCATTCAGCTTTCTCCAAAATCCCACCCTGGAGGGATTCTGCTTGTTCAGACTGCGAATAGCAATCGCGAAAACAATACCCTCAAAGATGAAAGCGAGGCCCAGTACAATGTAGTTCCAAAAGGGATCTTCAAGGGGAACAGGATTTTTCAGGTGGACGATGCCCTCGTATACGGACATCCCACCACCCACCCCAAATATGAGTATGGCAACAATTAACGACCAGAAGTATAGTTCCTTTCCGTACCCGAACGGGTGATTGTGGTCGGCCGGTCTTCTGCTTTGGTTTATTCCTAATAGCAACAGGAGCTGATTGCCGGTATCCACCACGCTATGGATGCCTTCCGAAATCATGGCGGAACTTCCTGTAAACGCCCCGGCTGTAAATTTCATCGCGGCAATACACGCATTGGCAATCAACGCGCCGTAAATAGCTACTTTGGAGTGTGCCATAAGAGGGTTGCTTTACGTAAAAAAGTACGTGTAAATTTATAAACTTCCGATATCACCGGGAGCAAAACCCGTTGAGGTGCTCAGGTACGACATACGGGCCTCTGGACTGATTCAAATTCGCGATGAACTGCCAGATTGTCAACTCAAACCTATCATTATGTCTCTTCATTCCGACCTAACCGTAGCCATCATCGAATCCTCTTGAGGATTTCGGCCGGCTAAGGAAGAAACCCGCGAAGCAGGACTTCGATCATGAGTTTGCAGGACGACGTGTAGTTATCTCCCAAATACGACCGCGATGGATTGAGCCGGTAATCAGGGACAGCCATCCTTTCGCAAAAGCAACCTATACAAAAAGTACAGGGCTGGAAAAATTTTCCAGCTGCGTTCAACTGGAAAATGGTACCCGTATCCCCGCTACCGGTAGTGCCGGATATTCAGGATTTCGTCAGGGCTGTCGAAGAAGATGCCGCCGGTTGCTTCTTTGGATATCCATCAGGAATCTGTCTGAAGATTCAGTAAAAGCTTTCCGATCCGGGAATTTCAGTGTGCGATCCCACAGCCTGACAGCCCTGCGAGACAGGATAGCAAGGGACAGTTCATAAATGATCCCGGCTTACATTATTGGCCGTCAAAAAATGACTACATTAAATTTGTTAACACACGGCATGCATTTCAAGTATTCGTTGCGGTATCTCTATATATCTGTTTATATCGTATTTCTGGTATCATCCTGCCGCAAGGGCAATGCAGTTGAGGGTAATTCCGGAACCGATAAGCTGAAATTACCCGCCGGCTTTGTGGCAGAGCATCTGTACAGTCCGTCGGAAAATGAACAAGGTTCATGGGTAGCGATGACCTTTGATGACAAAGGCCGCCTGATCACCTCCGATCAATACGGCGCGCTGTACCGCCTGACCCTGGCACCCGCGGGCTCTGATTCTGTTCTTGCAATAGAAGAGCTTACCATCGGGAATACCCAACCCGCGAAAGATAGCGCATCGAAGGTTACCATGGGATACGCGCAGGGTCTTCTGTACGCCTTCAACAGTCTTTACGTAATGGTGAACAACAACAGCAACGAGAACTTTGAAAAAAGCAGCGGACTTTATCGCCTCCGGGATACGAACGGCGATGACCAGTATGACACGATCACACTGCTCAGGAAACTTGATGGCGAAGGCGAACACGGACCACACAGCATAGTGCTGGCCCCCGACAGGAAATCCATTTATGTTATCGCGGGAAATCACACTGATGTTCCGGCCATGGACGCATACAGACTTCCTCCCGTCTGGCAGGAGGACAATTTATTTCCATTGATTAAAGACCCGAGAGGTCACGCCAACAACCGCATGGCGCCAGGAGGATGGATCGCAAAAATTGACTCCCTTGGGCAGCATTGGGAACTGATCAGTGCAGGGTATCGCAATGCTTTTGATATTGCCTTCAACGAAGACGGCGAGTTGTTTGCGTATGATGCAGACATGGAATGGGACTTCGGGATGCCCTGGTACCGTCCTACACGCATCTGTCATGTGACCAGCGGCAGCGAATTCGGATGGCGTACAGGCAACAGCAAGTGGTCTCCTGCTTACCCGGATAATTTACCACCGGTAATAGATATCGGTCCCGGTTCACCCACTAATCTTATCCATGGTATGAATGCCGGATTTCCGGAACAGTACAGGGATGCGCTGTTCGCTTCCGACTGGAGCTTTGGGATCATCTATGCCATCCATCTCAAAGCGGATGGCTCCACCTATACCGCCCATGCGGAAGAGTTCATTTCGGGTGCACCATTGCCATTGACCGATGGCGTAATAGGTCCTGATGGCGCACTCTATTTCCTCACCGGCGGCAGAAGACTGGAGTCGGATCTTTACCGGGTATATTATGAGGGAGAAACAGAGCAGAATGCGCTACCTGTTTATGGAAAATCAGTCGATGAAGGGCAACAGGCGCGCGAACTCAGAAAAAAACTCGAGGACTTCCACAGCGGGCCCCAAAGAGGAGCTGTCGATTCCATCTGGCACTACCTGAAGCACGAAGACCGCTTTATCCGGTACGCGGCCCGGATAGCGCTTGAGCATCAGCCCGTCAGCGAATGGCAGGCTCGCGCACTGAATGAATCGGATCCACGCATACGGACGCAGGCCATGATCGCGCTTGCACGGCAGGGTAAAGCGCACACCAGGGATGCAATGCTTCGATCGCTGGTAGCCATCGATTATCAAACACTCGATGAATCGGAGCAGATCGATTTGCTGAGAGCTTTCGAATTGATTATCCTGCGAATGGGCACGCCGGGACCTGTAACAAAAAATCTGGTCGTTGGATACCTCAACCCCCATTACCCTGCCGGCAGCAACAGCCTGAACAGGAGTCTCAGCAAATTACTGGTATACCTGGAGGCACCCGGAACGGTGGAAAAGACGATCAGCCTGCTGGAGATTGCAAGAGACGACCCGCAATCGGACAATGTCAGCGCGTATTCGGATCTCATTCTGAGAAATCCCCAGTATGGACTGGCCATTGCCAATATGTTGGCCAACGTTCCCCCGGCCCAACAGACCTACTACGCTACCGTACTCAGCAATGCCGGATACGAATGGACACCGGAACTTCGAGAAAAATACTTCAGCTGGTTTCGGGATGCATTTAGCTACCACGGGGGCGTGAGTTATGTCGGCTTCATTAACAAGGCCCGCCAGTCTGCCCTTGCCCATGTTCCTGCGGATCGCCTGGAATATTATAGCGAACTTTCCGGAGAAGCATTGCTTACCAACTCAGGAAATGACCTTGCCGACGGGCCACAACCCACGGGACCGGGTAGAGACTGGACCGTGGAGGAGGCATTATCGGTTGTTGAAGGGAATCTGGTTGACCGGAATTTCGAACAGGGAAAAATAATGTACAATGCTACACGCTGCAATTCATGCCATGCTATGCGGGGTGAAGGGAGCAGCATAGGCCCCGATCTTACGCAACTTGGAACACGCTTTACACCAAAGGACATGCTCGAATCTATAATCGAACCAAACAAAACCGTCTCAGACCAGTATGCCGCCACCGTATTCACCATGAATGACGGGACTTCGATTTTAGGAAGACTCATTAACGAGGATGACAATACGTACTTCATTTCGCAAAATCCATTTACTCCCGAGATCATCCGCGAAATTTCAAAACAGGAGGTTGGCGGCACATCGTATTCTTATATTTCTGTGATGTATTCGGGCCTGGTAAACAGGCTGAACGAAGAGGAGCTAAAAGATCTTATTGCTTACCTGATGGCGGGTGGCAACGGAGAGCATGCCATCTACAAGAATCAGTAATCAAACGCTATTCTATTTCAATGAAATTCCTAACCCCTAAAATCCATCTGATGCCAGGATTTGCATGCCTTGCATTGTCGCTGGCAATGGTTGCGGGATGCAAACGATCCGGCGAAAATAAACCTGAATCCGATGAAGCCATGCAGGCACCTGCGGCCACAGCGGACGATGGCTTCGTGCAAATATTCGATGGCAAGTCGTTAACGGACTGGGAGGGCGATACAACGTACTGGAGCGTCAGGAACGGAAATCTCGTGGGCGAAATCACCCCAACCACGCTCCTCAAGTCAAACTCCTTTATCATATGGCGGGGCGGGACCACCGGTGATTTTGAATTGAAGACGGAATTCCGGATTACCGAAAGTGGAAACAGCGGAATAAATTATCGCAGCGAGGCGCTGGAGGATGTCCCGCATGCCTTGAGAGGATATCAGGCTGACATCGATGGAAAGAATAATTACACCGGACAAAATTACGAGGAACGTGGCCGGACTACGCTGGCCTATCGCGGAGAGACGGTACTTGTCAGCACACAGGACAATCCGGATGATCCGGAATCGTTACGTGCCAACATCAGGAACAATGCATGGACCAGGCGTGAAGTAACCGGGTCCGTGGGAAGCTCCGATTCATTAAAGGCGCTGATACGAGGAAACGATTGGAATACGTGCCACATTATCGCGAAAGGGAACCGGCTCCAGCATTTTATCAACGGTGTGTTAATGAGCGACGTAACGGACAACGATACGGTCAACGGAAAGCGCACAGGTCTCCTTGGCGTTCAGGTGCATGTTGGCCCGCCGATGGTGGTGGAATATCGAAATATCCGACTGAAGCAATAAGGCAGTTTTCGTAAATTCAATTCTGCTCACATCAATCAGAACGCTCCCGGTTCATGAAGCATAAAAAATGAACAAGTTTTGAAACCCCGGGCATGGCATAACAAGATATCCAACGCCGCTCAGATGGGCGGCATTGAAACTGCTGTCCTCGACAACGGCGCCGGACGCGGAACACGCATCGCCTGGTTCAACACCGGTACGGGCTTGCGCTACAAGGTTGTCATCGACAGGGCCATGGATATTGCCGAAGCATTTTACTATCAGCATAGTTTGACCTGGATCAGTCATTTGGGTATTGCGGCTCCACAGCCTTTCTCGCATCGGGGAACGGACTGGCTTCGGACATTTGGCGGAGGACTGCTTACCACCTGCGGGCTCACGCACGTGGGCGGTCCCGAAACGGATGATCAAGGTGAACGCGGATTGCATGGCGTAATCAGTAACCTGCCTGCAGAAGTTGAATCGATACTACAACCCGATCCTGCTCGTGGCAGAATGACAATGGGCATTACAGGCAGGATAAAACAAACCCAGATCTTCGGGCCGAGCCTTGAACTCAGGCGCACCATATCGGGTACGCTGGGTCAGCCGTTTCTGAATATCCATGACGAAGTGATGAACGTTGCCAATACGCCTGTACCACACATGGTCCTGTATCATTTCAATTTCGGATGGCCGCTGGTGGATGAGGGGACCGGTATTCTATGGAGGGGCTCATGGCAGTCGCCGGAGGGTAATCCCGAAGAGAAGGAAAAAAAGATCTTCCGGGAAGGGAATAATTTCAGGCGATGCCCGCCTCCATTGGATCAACACAGTTCAACAGGCGAAGAAGTTGCATTCATAAACCCCATACCGGACACCGACGGCATATGCACATGCGGACTTCACAATTCCACATTAGGAATCGCGGTTGCGCTGCAGTGGCAGAAGGAAAAGTTGCCGTGGTTAACCAACTGGCAGCATTGGGGTAAAGACGAGTATGTTACGGGCCTTGAACCCGGTACCAATCCACCCATAGGTCAGGCAACAGCGAGGCGACAGGATCAGCTTATTCAGCTTGCCCCCGGCGAAACGAGAACCTACGACATTCACTTCGAGGTACTCGACGATGAAACCCGTATTCGGGAGTTTCTAAAGAAAAACAACTTTTAATGGCAACGATCGGAAAATCAAGTTTAGCAGAAAAAGCATTGGAGCAGGGCAAGGGGATCTTGCGACTGGCCCCTACCTGGGTACCACGGTCATTTTGTGTGCCCGGACGCAGAATCAAGCTGCACCCTGACGACTATTACGTGCTTGGTGGCCAGCGCGGCGGCATTGATGAACGGTGGTTCTCATCCACCACGCCGGCAAAGAACGGACCGTTAACCGGGGAGAATGAAGGCTTGAGCATGGTTGTTTTCAATGACGGGTCCTGGCAGGAGCTGTTTCTGTTACGGGATGCTGTTGATCATCTCAAAGGCGCACTCGTCGGCGATCGCATCTGGAACAGATACGGGAGCTGGCCAATGTATTCGAAGTTCTTCGACAACATGGGTCCCCTTCCGCATCATGTTCATGCCAACGACAAGTATGCGGGAATGGTCGGACAGGCAGGCAAACCCGAGGCATACTATTTTCCTCCGCAACTCAACAATCACGGAGGAGATTTCCCGTATACTTTTTTTGGCATCACGCCAGGCACAACCAGGGAGCAGATCCTCGAATGCCTGGCCAATTTTACCAAAGGCGACAATAAGATCACGAACTATTCTGCAGCCTACAGGCTGGAACCCGGAACCGGATGGGATGTTCCTCCCGGGTTACTCCACGCACCGGGAAGCATGTGTACGTACGAACCACAGAAAGCTTCAGACATTTTTGCCATGTACCAATCCCTGGTCAATGAAGCAATAGTCCCTGAGGAATTGTTGTGGAACGGTACGCCTCCTGATCGAATCGGCGATTTCGATTTGTTGGTAGAAGTACTGGACTGGGAATTGAACACAGACCCCGACATGATGGCAAACCGATTCATGCAACCGAGGCCGGCAAGACCCGGGGCGGATATGAAAGGGGATGGCTACATTGAGAACTGGATTTGCTATAAGTCCGCCGATTTCAGTGCAACAGAACTCACCGTGGCACCGGGAGCGACTGTCATCATCAGGGACAGTGCGGCGTATGGTATGATCCTGATGCAGGGGCATGGAAAGATGGGCGTATGGAACATTGAAACGCCATCCTTAATACGCTACGGCCAGCTAACGAACGATGAGTTTTTCATCAGCGAAGAGGCCGCCACCGGAGGTGTAACGATCGTTAACGCATCCGACACAGACCCGATCGTTATGTTGAAACATTTCGGACCCGGTAATCCGGATCTGAAGTTGTAGCGCTATTCATTTAGACCTGAAACTATAACAGAGCAGCTTATGCCAGAAAACAATTTTCCCAAACTGCACAATGCTACGTGGCCCGGTATCGTAGGCAAAGGGCCTGATTCGGAGCCACCAATTGATTTTGACACGATGCTGAAGATGACAGCCGCCGCTGAATCAGACGGTGTAAAGTTTGACGGTGTCGATCTCGGCCTTCTTGATCCGCATATCAGTATCGATATCTCGGATGACGGGATCCGGAAACTGGCCGATAAAATTGGCGGACTCAACCTGAAAGTGGGCAGTCTCGTCGCGCCCATCTGGGGAGGGCCCGCGATGGGAACACCGCTGGAACGCAGGCAATTTGTAGAAATGGTCCGCCTGTCCTGTCATATCGGAAAAGTATTGCGCGATGCAGGCATCAGGCCTTACGGCGTTGTCCGTATCGACTCGGCCAGCTCGCCAAAACAATGGGCTGCGGACCCGGTGACCAATACGAGACTGATCGCGCAGACATTCCGCGAAGCTTGTAATGTAGCTGCCGACTATGGTGAGAAACTGGCGGCGGAAGGTGAAATATGCT
>DATBVZ010000501.1:0-3972 GCA_036515095.1 Cyclobacteriaceae bacterium
CCACAATTTTTTTCCGGACAAGTATCTTTAGTTTGAAGAAAGACTTACCGTTGTCGTCTATCGCCACATTGAGCCTGACATCCTTCAGGAATCCCACGCCGGCAATAAAGTAGCGAAAGCTGTCCATTTTTATGCGGGGCACACTGATTTGGGCGTTTATGCCCTCCCTGGCTATATAGATCCTGCCCAGGGTGCCGACGGCTTCCAGTCCCGTATACAGCTTGTCCCGCCACACCACCGGATCATCAATATGGGCGTACTTATAAAAGGAGACCGTAATCCGGTCCTGCGGGGCAGAATGCAGCTTTTCCTTTAAAATACGGTTGTTAGCACGGTTGTACAGCCCCATAATGGTCTGATTAATTGCACGTTAATCCAGATTTCCTCATATAGGAAACCCGCAAATGTAACTAAAATTTGGGTTCCAGCTCCCCCCGAATCAACAGGTTGTATTCTTCGCAGGTCAGAATGCCATGCTCGTTACAAAACCCGCAGGTTTGGTACTGATCGCCAAAGGCGCCCTTTTTTATGATCACGTGGTCACCCCGGCAAACGGGACAAATTACTTTCCCGGTTGGACCACAGTCGATTTCGTAGGTTGAGGAAAGCACCTGCTCCGACTTTTCAGTCTCCTGCGCCCTGGCGCTCAGCACGCCTTCCTCCGCTTTGCGCAACCATTTGACCGCATCCGCGGAGAACTGACCGTTCATTCCCTTGAGTTGGATGTATTTGTTGAGCCAGTCGATACTCTGCGAGTATTGTCTCCTCAAGTACGAATTTTTTCCGAAGTAATAGGCGAGATCGGAAGGCACACCTTTGATGTTCGCCAGCACGTGCCTGAATTTCGCATCAGCCCTATCGTACTCACCCTTGTCCATAAAATACACCCCCGAATCTACCTCCTGCGTGAGCATCATACGCTTCAGGCGTGCCTGTTCAAGCAAGTATTCCTCAGGTGTCTTTTGCGCCGTCGCTTCAGCGCAAAAGACAAGAAGGAATATGGCGGGCAATAAATAGCTACTCATTTGTTGTCATCCTGGCTAATGCATCCAAAAGGGGAGTTGAAAATATAATTTTTTTACGCACACTTTGATTTTTTCTGCTTAACGGCTGCCGGCCAGGGCTGGTAGCGCCACTGTCGGGACACTATCGTCCCTTATTTTGAGACTTTCTCAAAAATCCCGCCATAAACCCCAGCCGCAATATCGACGGATTCCGGCACATTGCAGCCTTTGGACGCCAAACTCCTGTACGCCTATACCGGATGCCCCAGGCAGCCAAAAAGTCCTGATGAAACCGTACCAATTTCTTTGTTCCAACCCCGAAAGGGGCAGTCATGCCTTTTTGTCGTGATACGGGTTCTGGACCAATCATTGACCAGGCTTTCAACACATCCATGGTATGATAGCTCCAATAAAGAAGCTGATCGGGAATTCATCGGTTCAAACTGACCTGCGTGAGTTCTATCCCCTTGTTTCGCGTATCAGGAAACGGGAAAAGGAATTGATGCATGTCAGTGATGGTCAATTGAGAATCCTGGCGGACAAACTGGGGAAAAATGTCGCTACCCTGTCCCTGGAAAATGACCGTCTTGCTGAAGCGTACGCCCTCGCCTGCGAGGCAGCTGCCCGAACTACCGGCATGCGACCTTTTGATGTGCAGATACAAGGCGCCCTCGCCATGGCGAATGGCAATGTTGTTGAAATGCAAACCGGAGAAGGCAAAACATTGACTGCGACACTTCCCGCCTTCTACTATGCGATTAACGGACGGGGTGTGCACCTTCATACGTTCAATGATTACCTGGCAAGACGGGATGCGACGTGGATGCAACCTGTCTACGATCTGCTTGGTATTTCCGTTGGCTACATTCTGGAAGAGACCACGCAAGACGTCCGAAAAGAAGTATACCAGCGGGATGTCGTTTACCTTACAGCAAAGGAGGGCGGCTTCGACTACCTGAGAACGTTCCTTATCAATGACCCTGCCCAAAAGGTTCAGCGAATAGCTGGTTTTGCTGTTGTTGATGAAGTTGATTCCATCCTTATTGATGAAGCGAGGATCCCGTTGGTTGTTGCGGGAGACTTCGGGGTTGCGGACGGGATCGACCTTCATCAGATTGCCGGCATCGTGAGGAAGCTGCGGAGGGGGCTGGACTTTCAGACTGATCAATACGCATTGAATGTTTTCCTGACCGACGCAGGCATTGCACGCGTGGAACGTGAACTGGGGTGCGAGTTGTACAAAAAAGGAAATGAGACTCTACTGGTGCGCGTGAACCAGGCGCTGCATGCCCAGGCGCTCCTCAGACGGGACGTCGACTACATTGTGCGGAATGATGCCATTGAACAAGTTGATGAGCTTACCGGCAGAGTTGTGGATAACAGGAAATGGCCACACGGTTTGCAGGCATCCGTGGAAGCGAAGGAGGGATTGCCTGTCCGGCGGGAAGGAAAGATCCTCGGCAAAACAACGTTGCAGCATTTCTTCGGTGCCTATCCGAGGATCTGCGGTATGACAGGAACCGCACAACCTGCCGCTGAGGAATTTGTGAACATGTACGGGATGCCCGTAGTAGTTATCCCGCCAAATAAACCGATGCGCCGAATGGATCAGCCGGATCGGGTCTTCTCCACCAAATTCAGGAAGTTCAATGCCCTGACCGAAGAGATTATCCGAGTTCATGCTACAGGAAGGCCGATCCTGGTGGGTACGGCGAGTGTGGAAGAATCGGAATGGATTGCCGGAATACTAAAGCGCGCCGGCATCAAATGCCAGGTGCTGAATGCAAAGAACGACGAACAGGAGGCGGCAATTATCCGTAGCGCGGGCCTTCTGGGCGCCGTCACCATCTCCACCAACATGGCGGGGAGGGGCACCGATATAAAGTTGGGGGGTGAGGAGGCGCTGCACCGTGAAACAATAGTGGGCCTGGGCGGACTCTATGTGATCGGGACCAATCGTTTCGAAAGCCGGCGTGTTGATAATCAGCTTCGGGGACGCGCCGGCCGGCAAGGCGATCCCGGCGAATCCAGATTCTTCATTTCACTGGAAGACGATCTGCTCCGGCGGCATGGTATCGATGAACTTATCCCTGCGCGCCTCAGGAATGAGCAGCTGGAGACCGCCATGAACAACGCCATCATCAACCGCGAGGTCAATCGCGCACAACGTATCATTGAAGGCAAGAACTTCGACATCAGAAAAACATTGTGGAAGTACGCCGCATTGCTGGAAGTACAGCGGAGGATCATTCACCGGTTAAGGGAGGAAACCCTGGACGGAACCTTCGAAAGCATAATGATGGAAAAGGATCCTGCCGCGTACGAAACGCGGATCGCGCAGCACCCCCGGGAATTGATCCGGAAGGCGGAGGCGCAGGTGATCCGGGCTATAATTGACAGGCGGTGGTCGGACTACCTGCGCGAATCAGACCTGGTAAGGCAAAATATCCATATGCTTGCTATCGGCGGGATGAACCCGCTCCGTGAATACCAGAAGAGCCTGCACGAAAGTTTTCCCGACCTGATCGATCGAATCGACAATGAAGTAGTTGCCGTTATGCGAAAAATTACCATAACGGCGGATGGTGCCGACCTGGGTGAGCACGGACTGTCGGGCCCCTCCGCTACCTGGACGTACCTGATCAACGACAACCCGTACGGCGACCGGTTTTCCATGATGCTTGGGGCGGCCGGAAATATCGGTTTTGCCGCTGGCGCGGCGCTGATGTGGCCGTTGTTAACCCTGTATTTTGTGGTGAAGAAAATGATTGACCGTAGTACGAGGCGGTAGTGGGATGAGCTTACTCAATGCCAATCCACATCGCTAAGTTAGGGGACAAACAGCAAGGGTAGATTTAAATGTTTACCTGAGAACTCAGCAAAGTGGGGGCAATGACTGCACAATATCGATTAGGCAACCGCTTGGCTGGCTTCGTTCCCCTCTTGAGGGGGGCCAGGGGGGTGTGAG
>DATBVZ010000502.1:0-5666 GCA_036515095.1 Cyclobacteriaceae bacterium
CCAGCAGGACGAAGTGCTGAAACTCATAGAAGCCCTGGAAGGCGATGATGATGTGCAGGCGGTGTATCATAATCTGGCGTAATTACCCAGTAGCCAATAGGCAATAGGCAGTTGGCAGTTGGCAGTTGGCAAAGTAAACAATGAATTATCGTTAAGCCAGTGAACTACATTATGTAGCTTGCGCATCGCGCAACTACCTACCAAAACGTTCTGTTTACTCCAACAGGTTCTGGCGGCTTTGCCTACTGCCTATTGCCTACTGCCTATTGCCTATTGGCTACTTCTCTCATCTTCCCGTAATATAATGCTCCAGATGCTCGATGAGATATCGTTGTTCATCAATGATAAAACGAACCACGTCGCCGATGGATACCACGCCGACAATTTTCCCGGCATCTACGACGGGCAGGTGACGGATGAATTTGTTGGTCATGAGTCCCATACAATCCTCGATGCTGGTTTCCGGTTTCACGGTAATGGGGTCTGGCGTCATCAGCTCACTTACCTGGATCTCCCGGGACGACTTACCTTTCAGGATCACCTTTCGGGCATAGTCGCGTTCCGTGAAGATCCCCGCGAGGTTATCCCCCTCCGTGATAAGCAGGCCTCCCACATTCATGTCCCTCATTACCTCGAGCGCCTTGAATGCCGTTACTGTAGGTGGAACGGAGACAACCTCGTGCCCCTTCCCTTCCAGAATATTTCGCACACATCCCATGGTGGAACAATGTTTACTGTGAATATGAAAATACTCTTTTTGGAGGATTTTTGCAAGGTGGTTCGGAAGCTTTGCGGAGTGGCCTATGAACCGGGCAGGGTGAACACCGCCCCGGGGATCAAACACTACTCCAAAGCCCTGAAATCGCGCTATACAATTCCGTGCGATGACCTTGCGATGCGGTGAGAGTCCACGTAGAAACACCAAATTAATACCCTGATACCCTATTCCGGTCCCTCCTCCACGACAAGCTTATCACCGATCATCCGGTTGTTGTACTGCTGAATGACGGCTTTGATCCTGCGTTCCATCGCCTCCATCCTCTCCTTTTCGTTGGGGTTTGCTTTTAGGTCGGTCTTCATAAGCGGGTCACTGACGTAGTTGAAGAGCCCGACTGTTTTCACGCCATCGAACATCAGCAGGTGATCATCCGTCATCAGTTGATAGACGTTGTCGTTGTAATTGAAGGCAAAGGGATCCTCCCCATCCGGATGGAAAACATCGCGCCCGAAGGCTACATAGTCTTCATCGTATCCGAGGTAACTCAATACCGAAGGCATGATGTCGATCTGTTGTGCAATTGAATTCTTTTTTCCGGCCAGGCTATGATCGGGTTTGAAAAAGATCACCGGCACAGAATACAGGCCCCACGCCGTGTGCCCTTCCGGAAAATAGATATTGGAAGAACAATGGTCGGCCGTGATCACGAAGAGGGTATTTTCGTACCATGGCATTTTGGAAGCCTCCCGGAAGAATTCTTTCAGTGCATGATCCGTGTATTCAATACATTCTTGAATGGGAAGCGGACCACCCTTGAACATGCCTATGAATTCCTCGGGTACAACAAACGGGTGATGTGAGGACACGGAGAACATGACCGAGACAAAAGGTTGCTCAAAGGTATTGATCTTCTCCCCGAAGAAGCGAAAGAATTTGTGATCCCATACTCCCCAGATGCCGTCGAAGTCATCCGTGTCGCCGTATTCGTCCAGCCCGTAATAATCATCAAAGCCTGCAATGTTCATAAACGCTTCAAATCCCATCGAGCCATTTGGCGCGCCGTGGAAGAAAGCGGAATAATAGCCCTGCTCTTTCAATAATGACGCAAGGCTGTTGATCCGGTTCGAGGAATAGGGCGAAAGAAAATACGGAACACCCAGGGATGGAAGGCTGCTGACCACGGAAGGAAGGCCGTCGATGGACTTGCGGCCGTTGGAGAACGAGTGGTCGAATGACAAACTGTATTGCAATAAGGAGTCAACAAAAGGGGTGTACCCACGATAGGTCCCGTTTTCTTTCTCTTTATTAAAGAATCCAATGAACTCTTTCGAAAAACTTTCGAGGATGATGACTACGACATTGTCGTTTCGGAATTGTACGGAGTCGGCAGCATGCTGAACCGGTGAAAAAATGGCCTCCACTTCGTCATCATCGTAAAATTGTATCGGCTCGATCTTCGTTTTTCCCAACGTCCGCATTACGGCAAACGGTGTATTCAGCACGATGCTGATGTCGCGGGGATTTTTCGTGTATTCTCCGGCGTTGCTCAGGGTTATCGGCCGGGTGCTTTCCCTGAAACCACCCCGCATGCCTCCCACCGCAAGGTAGACCACCACCAGCATGCTTATCACCCCTGCCGCGTAGTAGACGGGACGTCGTTGGAGCAATGGTCCCCTGAAACCGATGCGGTTGTACACCTTCACCAGGATAACCATCAGCACGACCCAGAAGATAACCGCATACCAGTAGTCGAAAAAGAACCGGATAAAAAGCAGGCCCAGATTCTGTTCATGTTCAAACTGCCGGAATACGTCCGACGTCGTACGCCGCAACGTGAACCGGTAGTAGATAAAATCCGAAACGTTGGCTGCCAGTCCGATACCATTGGTTACAAAAAACCAGATCCTAAGTCCCTTGTGAAAAGCGGGGTTGAACCGGTAGTTCAGCGGAACGATCAGCACCAGGATAAACAAGGCGTTGATGTACAGTACAGCCGACAGGTCAAACTTCAATCCGCCCACCATGAGGTATAAGAAGTTACCTGCCGACATGTCCGGAAAGAACGAGGTGTTGAAAACATAGAAACCTATCCGGCACAGGCTGTACAGGCCCATTACCAGAAACAGGCTCAGGATCAGGTGACGGTATACATTGCCCCTCCAGGAGAGTCCGGTGAACCAATCCTTGTGTATGCGATTCAAATTCTGAGGAACATTTCGGTTCGCAAATTAATCAAATTGAATTCGTAATGTAGAGACGCGATAAATCGCGTAATGTAGAGACACAATATATCGCGTCTCTACATTTTTGTGTTCTTGTGTGTTTTAGTGATTTTGTGGCATTAATTTGCATTACGATGCCTGTTTGGCTGAACACCCGACACCCATACCCCAACAAAAACCTATGCTGAATATGAAAAAACTTCCGGATGGACTTTGGCCGGTGATGCTTACACCGTACCGGGAGAATATGGAGGTTGATATCGACGGACTCAGGCGGTTGACCCAATTCTACATTGACGCGGGGGCGGCTGGATTATTCGCCAATTGCCTTTCCAGTGAAATGTATCAACTGACGGACGTCGAACGGCTGAAAGTAATAGAGACTGTGGTCAGCCAATCCGGTGGGCAGGTGCCTGTCGTGGCCACCGGATCGTTCAGCGATGATGCTGACACAGCGACAGCATTTATTAAGCGTGTCGCGGATGCCGGCACCGCAGCGGTAGTTCTGATCACCAGCATAATTGTTTTACCGCAGGAGAACGATGCTGTATTGAAATCACGATTGGAAACAATCATCGGCAAGACGGAAGGCATTCCTTTGGGACTCTATGAATGCCCGGTACCGTATAAAAGACTGGTAACCCCGGAAATCTTGCAGTGGCTTTCCGGGACCGGCAGATTCAGCTATCACAAAGATACCAGCTGCGACCCTGCCGCTATTGACAAGAAGGTCAAAGCCATGCAGGGTACCGGCTTTACCCTTTACAACGCGGACACACCCACTGCCATCGATTCGCTCGTGAGCGGTGCGGGGGGAATCTCCCCCATCGCTGCAAACTTCTACCCGGAGCTGTACAGTTTCATGCTGGAATCGTTTTACAGAACGGGCCGGACCCCGGCATTGGATCAGCTTCATTCCCTGCTGACCATTATGGATCGGGTGGTCCATGCGTACTATCCCATGTCGGCGAAAGTTTTCCTTCAAAAAAGGGGGCTAAAGATCACCTCCCGCACCCGCCTGCCCGCGGATGCCATGAAAAGTGATGATCGGATACGGTTCGATGCGCTGTACGGAGTTTTTGCCACGTTGATGAAGAATCATAAAATCAATAGTGTACTTTGAAGGTTCGTCATAGCCAGCAAACGTAACCCAAAACGGAATTGATGAACCCCATTGACCTGATTGTATTCTGCATCTACATGGTTGGGATCGTCGCCTTTGGAACATCATTCTACCGCCGGAACAAAACCACGGAAGCGTATACCCTCGGCAACAGCAATTTTCCATCGTGGGTTGTTTCCATGTCAATATTCGCCACCTACGTGAGCAGCATCAGTTTTCTCGCGCTTCCAGGCAGCGCGTATCGTTCGAACTGGAACGCTTTTGTTTTTAGTCTTTCCATTCCGCTAGCCGCATACATGGCTGTGCGATTTTTTATTCCCCTGTACCGAAGCGTAAACAGCCCTTCGGCTTACGCCTACATGGAGATGCGTTTCGGTCCGTGGGCGCGCATTTATGTTTCGCTTTGCTACCTCTTCACCCAAATGATGCGGATCGGCACCATTTTATTTCTGCTGGCACTGCCATTGAATGTTCTGTTTGGCTGGAGTATCGTCGCCACGATAGTCATCACCGGTTTGCTGGTTACTGTGTATTCCCTGCTGGGCGGGATACAAGCCGTGGTCTGGTCGGACGCCATTCAGGGGATCATCCTCATCGCAGGCGCGGTGGTGTGCCTCCTGTACATCCTGTTTACCGCGCCGGGCGGTCCTTCTGAAATTTATGCTATTGCCGTTGAGCACGACAAATTCAACCTGGGAAGCGTCGGACCCAGTGTCTCAGAGTCCACATTCTGGGTTGTACTGGTTTACGGAGTATTCATTAATCTTCAGAATTATGGCATCGATCAGAATTATGTACAACGGTATATGGCATCGCGTTCCGACAGGGAAGCGAAGAGGGCAGCGTTTTTTGGTGGGATGTTATATATTCCGGTATCGCTGATGTTCTTCATGATCGGTACGGCGCTTTTTTCGTATTATATCCTGATGCCCGAATCATTGCCGACCGAACTGCGCGGCACAGGATTCAGCGACAGGGTATTTCCATACTTCATCGTGAATGAGTTGCCAGCGGGCGTCACCGGCTTGCTTATCGCTTCTGTTTTCGCTGCAGGAATGAGTACCATCTCGACAAGTATAAACAGCGGCGCTACGGTTGTGCTTACGGATTACTGTCAACGGTTCTGGAAGCAGCCGCTGTCTGCCAAACAATCCATGCAGGTTCTTTATGTCAGCTCATTCCTGATCAGCAGTGTTGGTATGGGAGTGGGTGTCCTTTTAATCAATGTAAAAGGTATACTGGACGCGTGGTGGACACTCGCTTCCGTGTTTAGCGGTGGCATGCTGGGATTGTTCTTAATTGGCGCATTCCTCCCCCGCTCCAGGTCAGGCCCTGCCCTTATTGCTGTGATCATCGGCGTGATTGCTATCTTTTGGCTGAGTTTCCCGGCGATGCTCGGAAACGATAGCCCCTGGTCGAGCCCCTTTCATGGCTACCTCACCATCGTGATCGGCACCACGGTGGTATTCGTAGCGGGTTGGTTGGGGGCGGGGGTGTATAGGTATATGAAGGTATGAGGGTATGGAGGTATAGGGTATAAGGGATAAGGGTATAAGGTATAAAGGTATAAAGGTATATAGGTATATAGGTATATAGGTATATA
>DATBVZ010000503.1:0-2820 GCA_036515095.1 Cyclobacteriaceae bacterium
CTGATCGATGGCGTTGAAGCAAGTCTGAACGATATCAGCGCCAGTGACATCGAATCCATACAGGTACTGAGAGACGCGGGTGCCTCAGCCATTTATGGTGTGCGTGGTGCCAATGGTGTGATTGTCGTAACTACCAGGAAAGGCAAATCAGGCGCCCCGGTCATGACGTACGAAGGTTACTACGGGGTAACGTACCCGCTTTCGGGCAGCCCGCTCAACCTCATGAGCTCGGAAGAATTCATGAACGCCCAACTGATTGCGGATCCGAATCACCCGTTGTTCCAGAACGGCATGCCGGATTTCATGTATGTGAGCCCGGACGGTGTGGGCGTTGCCATGGCTGGCGACCCGCTGGTCGATCCATCGAATTACCACTTTGATCCTGACCCGCTGAAGAGCTACCTGATCCAGGAGGTTAATAAAGTGGGAACCAACTGGTACCAGGAGACGTCCCAAAATGCTCCGCGCATGAGTCACAATCTCTCCCTGAGCGGAGGAAACGACAAATCCACTTACCTGATGTCGTTAGGTTACTATTCGGAAGATGGCACACTCATCAAAACGCATCTCAAGCGGTACTCTGCACGGGTAAACACCGAGTTCCAGCCAAAGGACAATATCCGTGTCGGAGAAAATCTGGATGTGTTCTTCCGGGATAACCCCGTTGTGCCTATACTTGGCAGCGCTGGCCAGTTCAGTCCCCTGGGCTTGCACCGGGACCTGCTGCCTATTATCCCGGTTTATGATATTATGGGGAATTGGGGCGGTACGCGGATCGGTCCCAACCTTGGTACCCAACGCAATCCCGTACAGCACCACGCCAATATGGAGCACAACAGGAACTACTCCTGGAATGTCGTGGGGAACATGTACGCCGAACTTGATTTCCTGAAATACTTTACGGTCCGTTCCAGCATTGGTGGCGCTCTTGAGAACTACCGCGCGCAAAGCCTGTACCGGACGGAATACAACCGCTCTGAGTTCTTCAGCAACCCCAACCGGTTCAGTGAAAGTTCGGGCTATAACAACCGGATCGTATGGACCAACACGGTGCGCTTTGGCAATACGTATGGAAAGCACAACATCAGCGTCCTTGCGGGCCTTGAAGCTATTCGCAATTACGGAAGAAGCCTGGGCGGGTCGCGTGAAGGGTATATCCTGGAGGAGTTTGACTACCTCACCCTCAGTTCAGGAACATCCAACATCACTAACTACAGCAACCATTATGAAGACCGGCTCTACTCACAGTTTGGAAATGTGAACTATGCGTATGACGACAAGTACCTGGTGGGGGTGACCTTGCGCCGGGATGGCTCCTCCAAGTTTGGTGTCGACAGCCGGTATGGTCTGTTCCCCTCTTTCTCCCTAGGATGGCGTATGTCGCAGGAAAGATTCATGAAGAACCTGGCCTGGCTGGACGACCTGAAGATCCGCGGCAGCTACGGCGTTCTCGGTTCACAGAACAATGTCGATCCTGAAAATCAATTTGACTTGTTCAACAGCAGCTTTATCGCATCCTACTATGATATCAACGGAACCAGCAACAGTGTGGTACAGGGTTTTTACCAAAGCCGCATGGGAAATACCGCTACCGGGTGGGAAGAGAATATAGTCACGAACGTGGGCATTGATATTTCCGTTTTCAAGATCGCCACATTTAACCTTGATGTGTACAGGAAATCAATCGATGGACTGATCTTCCCGATGCCCCTGCCTGCCACGGTGGGGGGCGCTGCCAAGCCTGCTGTAAATATTGGGGATATTCAGAACACCGGAATTGATTTCTCCGCCACCTTACATGGGCAGGTTAGTGAGTTGCAATATAATGTTACCGCCAACATCGGCGCCTACAAGAATGAAGTCGTCGATGTTCCTGGTCCGGGTTATTTTGATGGCGGCTCCGGTACCAGGAACCAGGAAGGACACCCCATCGGCTCCTTTTTTGGTTATGATATAGTGGGCATGTTTCAGTCGGACGATGATGTCAACGCCTCACCAACCCAGGATGGTGCCGCCCCCGGCCGATTCAAATACAGGGATGTGAACAGCGATGGTGCGATCACTCCGGACGACCGCACGTTCATCGGAGATCCAAACCCCGACTTCGTGTATGGCCTGAATGTCGGGCTTGGATATAAGGGATTCGACTTGTCGGCGAACTTCTATGGCTCTCAGGGTAACGATATCTACAATACACTGATGGAGTACACCCACACGTTCGGCGGCTATGAGAGCAACAAAAGCAGAGACCTGCTGAATGCATGGACGGCCGAGAATACGGATACCATGGTACCGCGAATTGAAGAATCAGGCAGCTTCAGCACGTTCAGCGCGATGAACAGCTACCGGATCAAAGACGGATCCTTTCTGAGAATGCGATCCCTCATCATCGGATATTCCTTACCGGCCGCCGTGGTAGAACGCATAGGTGTGACACGGCTGAGGGTGTATACACAGGGAACCAACCTGTTTACCGTAACCGACTACAACGGTTATGATCCCGAGATCGGCGGAAGCTCCGCGGTATTTGGGGTTGACGTCGGACCCTACCCCGCCGGGCAGAAAAGCTTTCTTGTCGGTGCCAGCGTAACATTCTGATCGGATCATGCAAACGCCTATAAACTACAACATCATGAAAAATCGGTATATATTTCTTGCCTGCCTGATATTCTTCACCTTTTCATGTTCGGAAGATTATCTTGAAGTCAAACCAAAAGCAGCAGTCACGCAACAGGACCTGGCTACCGACCAGGGAGTTGACGCCATCATCATCGGCGCCTATAAAGGATTGACCTGGTCCATCACCGGCGAGTACGGCGG